>JAYVDE010000595.1:0-21926 GCA_043749575.1 Burkholderiaceae bacterium
GGGCCGGCCGCTGCGGCATCCGACCTCACCGGCGGCCAGTTCGTCGAGCCGACCATCTACACCGACGTGACGCCCAACATGCGGATCGCGCGCGAGGAAGTGTTCGGCCCGGTGCTGTCCATCATCGGCTTCGACAACGAAGCCGACGCGATCGCCATGGGCAACGACACGATCTACGGGCTGGCCGCCGGCGTCTGGACCACTGACATCGGCCGCGCGATGCGCGTCTCGAAAGCCTTGAAAGCCGGCACCGTCTGGATCAATACCTACCGCACCATCAGCTACATGATGCCCTTCGGCGGCATGAAGCATTCCGGCATCGGGCGCGAGAGCGGCGCCGATTCGATTCGCGAGTTTCTGGAGACCAAGAGCACCTGGCTCTCGTACTCGGACGCGGCGCCGGCCAACCCCTTCATCCTGAAGTAAGGAGCAAAACCATGCAGGGCATCGTGTTCATGGGCGAGCGCAAGCTCGAATTGCAGCACTTCGACGATCCGACGCCCGGCCCGGGCGAGGTGGTGCTCGAGATCAAGGCGTCGGGTATGTGCGGCAGCGACCTCAAGTTCTACCGATCGCCGCCCGGCGTGATGATGAAGGCACTGGGCTTCAAGGAAGGCGCGACGGTCATTGCGGGCCATGAACCTTGCGGCGTGGTGGTGGCCATCGGCGCCCATGTCAATCCCAAGCAGGCCCGGATCGGGCAGCGCGTGATGGTCCACCACTACCGCGGTTGCGGCGCCTGTCCGCATTGCTCGACCGGCTGGATGCAGATGTGCGTCGAAGGTGTTGCTGAGGTCTACGGCGTGACGGGCCATGGCGCGCATGCCAAGTACATGAAGTGCCCTGCCACTACGCTGGTCGGCTTGCCCGACGAGCTGTCGTTCGAGACCGGTGCGGCCATCGCCTGCGGCACCGGCACGGCCTGGGGTGCGCTGCAGCGGCTTGAACTCAAGGGCGACCAGACCATTGCAGTCTTTGGCCAGGGCCCGGTCGGCTTGTCGACCACCCAGCTCGCCAGTGCCCTGGGTGCGCGGGTGATTGCGCTCGACATCAGCCCTGAACGGCTGGCGCGCGCCAAAGCCTTCGGTGCCACCGATGTCATCAACCCGATGGAAACCGATGCGGTCGCTGCGATTCGCGAACTGACCCATGGGCTCGGCGCCCACGCCTCGATGGATGCCTCGTCGTCGCCTGATGCCAGGCGGCAAGCGGTGCAATGCGTGCGCAGCTGGGGCAAGGCCTGCCTGGTGGGTGAGGGCGGCAACATGACGCTCGACGTCAGCCCCGACATGCTGCGACGCCAGGTCACGCTGATCGGCTCCTGGACCTTCTCGACGGTCGGCCAGGCCGACTGCGCGCGCTTCATTGCCGACCGTGGCATCGAGGTCGACCGGCTCTTCACCGAGCGCTGGAAGCTCGAACAAGCGGAACAGGCCTACCAGTTGTTCGACCAGCAAACGTCTGGCAAGGGCGTCTTCGTTTTCTGATGGCACACGACGCGTCCGCTGAAAAGTCTGAAGGTTCGATTGATGGGTGACTTGCCAGCCGTGCTGATCTCAGGCCTGGTCAGCGGCTCGACCTATGCGCTGCTGGCGCTGGCCATCGTGATCATCTTTCGCTCGACCGACACGGTCAACTTCGCGATCGGCGACATCGGCACACTGGCGGTCTTCATGGCCTCGACGCTGATCGCCGCCGGCCTGCCGGTGCTGTTCGGTTTGCTGGCGGCGGTGGTGATCGCGGGGGTGCTCGGCGTGCTCACCGAGCGCGTGTTGATCCGGCCTTTGGGGCACGGCCGCAACCTGCTGTTCGTCGCGCTGGTCATCACCATCGGCCTCGGGCTGCTCATTCACGCCGGCATCTTTGTCGGTTGGGGAACGCGGCCACGGCCGTTTCCGGTGCTGGTGGCCGGCTCGGTGAGCGTCTTCGGCATCTCGCTGGCCTGGAACAAGATCATGGCGGCCGGCATCGCCACCGTCGCGATGGTCGGCATCGCCTGGTTCTTCAGAAAAACCTCGTTCGGCATCGCGATGCGGGCCACTGCCGACGATCCCGGCGCCGCCCGCATGATCGGCATCAACGCCGGCCGGGTGGCCGCCATCGCCTGGTTCGTGGGCTGTGGCATCGCGGCGATCGCGGCGTTCTTTCTGGCCGCAGAAACCTCACTGAGTCCGAACCTCACGCTGTCGGCTTTGTTCCGGGCCTTCGCGGGCGTATTTCTCGGCGGCTTGACGAGCATGGCGGGTGCTGTGATCGGCGGCTTCGTGGTGGGCATCCTCGACAACGTCGCCGGCCGCTACATCTCGGCCAGCTTTCGCGACACCATCGTGTTTGCGGTGATCGTCATCGTGTTGTTCATCCGTCCCGCCGGCATGCTGGGTGCGGGCCGCAAGGAGCGGGTGTGAGCGGCGTGCTGCTGCGGCGCCTGCTGATCGCCCTCGCGGGGCTGGCCTTGGCGTTTGCGGTCGGGCCGTTCAGGCTGGTCGGCGACTACACCCAGTTCATCATCGCGTCGCTGGCGATTGCCTTCATCGCCGTGCTGTCGGTCAACCTGCTGGCCGGCTTGTGCGGCATCTGGTCGTTGGGCCACAGCGCGTACGTGGCCCTCGGCGCCTACCTGGCCGCCAACCTGACGGCGCTGGGTGTGCCGGTCGAAGTCATCTGTCTCGCTGCGATGGCGGCGTCGGCCGTGCTGGGCTTCATCCTGGGCCTCAGTGCGGGGCGCTTCTCGGTCTTGTACTTCGGCCTGTTGACCATGGCGCTGGCGCTGGTCGCCACCGAGATCATCGGCCGCTGGTCCCAGGCCACAGGCGGAGACGACGGCATGAAGGTCGGACGCGCCATCACCCTGTTCGCATCGACACCGATGGCGACCCGCAACGCGGTGGTGATCTGCGTGCTGCTGGCCACGGCGGTCTACCTGATCGGCGATGCCGTCAACGCCAGCCGCTTCGGCCGGCGATGGCTGGCCGTGAAAGGTCAGCGCACGGCGGCCATGGCGATGGGGCTGACGCCGCACGTCGAGAACGCCCGCGCTTTTGCACTGAGTGCCGCCTTGGCCTCGCTTTCCGGTGTCGGCATGGCATTCTTGATCGCCTTCATCGACCCGGTCGCGTTCAGCCTGGACGCCAGCATCACGCTGATCGTCGGCACGGTGGTCGGCGGTATCGGCAGCAGCATCGGCGCCTTGTTGGGTGCGGCCTTCATCACCGCCGTGCCCGAGCTGGCGCGCGACGCACCAGCCATCGCCAACTTCGTTTATGGCGGCGCGATGATCATCGTCTTGCTGTGGCTGGGGCAGGGCATCGTGCCGGCCGTGCGCGACGGGCTGCGCCAACGTCGCGGCCGCCACGCGATCACCGCCGAAGGGCCGCGGCCGGCAGTCGATGCGCTGGCGATCAGCGCGCTCGTCTCGCAATTGCTGCCGGCCGCTACGCAAACGCTGTCGCTGAAAAATGTCTCGCTGAGCTTTTCCGGGCTGAAAGCGCTGGACGATGTGTCGTTCGAGTTGCCACCCGGCACCGCAGTGGGTTTGATCGGGCCGAATGGCGCCGGTAAAACCAGTTTGCTGAACGTGTTGAGCGGGTTCTACAAACCACTGCCCGAGACCGCCGTGATGCTGGGCGATGTGAATGTGCTGGCGGCCACGACATCGGGGCGCGCGCTGCTCGGCATCGGCCGCACTTTTCAACATGCCGAGCTGTTCCCCGAGCTGACGATTCGCGACACCTTGATCACCGCCGCCGGCCTGGCGCTGGCGCTGCGGCGGCGTCACGGCATCGCCTTGCGCGAGCCGCAAGCGGTCGCCGACCTGATCCTGGACGGCCTGGCCTTGCGGCCCTATGCGCATTCGTTTCCGACCGAGCTGCCGTTCGGCGTGCAGAAGGTGGCCGACATCGGCCGCGTGCTGGCCATCGGTGCGTCGGTGGTGTTGATGGACGAGCCTTTCTCGGGCCTCGACGAACAGGAATGCGCCGAGTTGCGGGCCATCTTGCGCGGCATGCGAAGTGCGGGCGTCTCGATCCTGATCATCGACCACGCGGTGCAAGAGGTGCTCAACCTCTGCGACAAGGTCGTCGTGCTCGACTTCGGGCGTCTGCTGGCAGCTGGCGATCCTGAAACGATTCGCAACGATCCTGAGGTCAGAAAAGCCTATTTCGGTTCGATGCAGTTGGCTGGGGACAAGACCGGGGACACGCCACATGGCTGAGCAGGCAGCACGCGGCGGGCGCATCGTCGTCCACCAGATCGTGCACCGCTACGCGGCGGTGCTGGCCTTGAACGGCGTGTCGCTTGAGGTGCCGGCGGGCTCGTTCACCACGGTGCTGGGGCCCAACGGGGCGGGCAAGTCCACGCTGGCGCAAATCCTTTGCGGCGTGCTGCGGCCGACCCACGGCACGGTCGAGGTCGATGGCGTGGCGCAGGCCAAGGCAGCGGGCCGCTCGTTCATCGAGCAGGGCGTGGTGCTGGTGCCCGAGGGGCGCCGGCTGTTCGGGCAGTTGTCGGTCGGCGAGAACCTGCTGCTGGGCGCCTATGGCGCGCGTTGCAGTCGCGAGGAGACGCAGCGGCGCCTCGCCGCGACGCTGGAATTGATGCCCCAGCGCATCAAGGACAACCAGGCGCGTGCGGCGGCCACTTTGTCCGGCGGTGAGCAGCAGATGCTCGCGCTGGGTCGCGCCATGATGGCCGGGCCCCGCACCATCGTGTTGGACGAACCGTCGCTCGGCCTGGCGCCGATCCTGATCGACCGGGTCTACGAGGTGCTGGCGCAACTGAACGCCAGCGGTGTCACCGTCGTGGTGATCGAACAGGTCGCCGCGCATGCCATGCGCCATGCCCGGTCGATGACTGTGCTCGAACGCGGTGCGGTGTCCTATTCGGGATCGGTCACCGACGAATCGGCAGCTGACGCGCTGCAGGCCGGCTATCTCGGCCATTCCAAAGAGGCCGTGCGGCTGTGACGACCCCGCAGGCCGTGGTGGTGGCAGTGGCATCACATCAATCAATCAACCGGAGTTCCCCGAATGCATGACATCAAACTGAGCCGACGTAGCCTGGTCGCTGCAGCAAGCGCCTATGCCGCACTGCTGGCGGCCACCCCCGCACTGGCGCAGCAACAAGGCCCCGGCGTGACCGACAAGGAGATCCGCCTGGGCACCTGGATCCCGCTGACCGGGCCCTACGCGGCCTACGGCGTGCCGTTCCGCGCGGGGATCGATGCCTGCCTGGGCATGGTCAATGACAAGGGCGGCATCAAGGGCCGCAAGATCGTCCTGACCGTCGAAGACAACGCCTACAACCCGCAGCGCACCGTTGCGGCCGCACGCAAACTGATCTCGCGCGACGAGGTGTTGGCCATCGTGATGCCCTTTGGCGCCGTGTCGGCATCGGCCTTCGACTATGTCTTGGGTGAATCAAAGGTCCCCATGGTCAACGGCTACGGCAGCGCTGTCGATTGGTACAGCCCGCCAAGGGAGAACCTGTTCGGTGCGATGGCGCTCTACGAAAGCCAGGCACGATCGCTCGGCCGCTGGGCCGCAAAAGACGGTTTCAAGAACATCGTCGTCCTGCATTCGGCGGTGGCGGGCTTCACCAACGTGGCGGTGCATGTGGAACCCGGCGTGAAAGCGACGCTCCCGGACGCCAAGCTTGAACTGTTCCCGACCAAGCTGGGCACCACCGACTACGGCCCGATGGCGCTGGAGGTGAACAAGAAGAATCCGGATGCGCTGGTCTTGATCTTGTCGCAGCAGGAAATGATTGCCGCCAGCAAAGAGCTTCGTCTGCAGGGCTACAAGGGCCCGCTGTACAGCTACTCGCCGGCGGTCGCCAACTCGACGCTCGAGTTGGGCGGCGCGGCCTTGGAAGGCCTCAAGGCGATCGGGCTGACCACGCCGGTCGACGCCAACACGCCCGCCATCAAGCAATACCGCGAGGCGCTGGCCAAGTACGCGCCCAACGAAAAACCCGACTACGTGTCCTTGATCGGCTTCGGCCTGACCCTGGCGACGGTGGAAGCGCTGCGCGGCATTCCGGGCCCGATCACGCGGCAGTCGCTGGTCACGGCGCTCTACGCCATGCGCAACTTCGACACTGGCATCTTTCCGCCGATTTCGTACTCGCCCGAGCGCCATCTGGGCGTCACCCGGGTGCAGCGTGTGGTCGCGCAAGGCGGCAAGTGGGTCTCGGTTGGAAGCCCGGTCGAGAGCGACAAAGACTGGTGATGCGCAACGCAGACACCAAGGTGGATCGTCCATGAAACCGCTTGCTGGCCAGCGCGTGGTCGATCTGACGCAGAACGTCGCCGGCCCTTACTGCACGCAGATCCTCGCCGACCTGGGCGCCGAGGTCATCAAGATCGAGCGGCCCGGCAGCGGCGATGACACGCGCCAGTGGGTGCCTCGTGTCGCCGAGGGCCTATCGCCGACCTACGCCACCTTCAACCGCGGCAAGGCCAGCGTGGCGATCAACTTGGACGACCCGCGCGGCCAGACCCTGCTGCGACAGTTGTTGCACGACGACGACGTGCTCGTTCATTCGCTCAAGCCGGGCAGCGCCGAGCGCCGCGGCCTGGGCTATGACGCCCTATCGGCCGAGCGCAGTGGCCTGATCTATTGCGCCATCAGCGCCTTCGGCAACGTCGGCGCGCTGTCGGCCCTGCCGGGCTACGACCCCTTGATCCAGGCCTATGTCGGGATCATGTCGGTCAATGGCCATGACGGTTCGCCGCCCGCGCGGGTCGGCGTATCGATGGTCGACATGGGCACCGGCTTGTGGTCGGCGCTGGGCATCGTCGCGGCCATCGCCCAGCGCAAGGACAGCGGGCGAGGCAGCCGCATAGACACCTCGCTGCTCGAGACCGGGCTGGCCTGGATGACCAATCCGGTGGCCAATTACAGCGTCAGCGGCGTGTTGCCGCGCAAGCTCGGCTCGGCCACCGCCATGCTGGCGCCTTACGAGGCCTTCGATTCTGCCGATGGCTGCGTCTTCATCGCCTGCGGCAATGACCGGCTGTTCCAAAAGCTGGCCACAGCGCTGGGCGCGACTGGCTTGGCGACCGACCCGCGCTTCGCGACCAACGCTGATCGGGTGCGCCATCGCAACGAGCTGCACCTGGCGCTGGACGCCCTGACGCGCCAGCACAGCACGGCGCACACCGTGGCGCAGCTGCGCAGCGCTGGTGTGCCGGTGAGCGCGGTGCAGGATTTGTCGCAGGTGCTCGACGATGCGCAGGTCAACGCGCTCGGCTTGCACCGCCCGCTGGCCATGACCACCGACAGCGGCGCCTCGGTCAACGTGCAGGCGGTCGGTTTGCCGATCCGCTTCGATGGCGTGCGCGAGTTCGCATCCGGCCTGTCGATGCTGCCGGGGCAGGACAGCATGGCCGTGTTGCGCGCCGCCGGCATCGGCGACGCCGACATCGCTGGCCTGGCCGCGCAGGGCGTGATCCAGATTCAGGCGGCTCGATGAGGAGGGCTGGTAGTTCATAAGAATCCTGCGCCCGCTGCACTTTATAAATCCTCAATTTTTATCGGAAGAAACCCATGTCAATCATCAAAGTAGATGCCCTCGTCATCGGCGCCGGATTTGCCGGAATGTACCAGCTGCTCAGTTTGCGCGACAAATTGAAGATGAATGTCGCGGTGCTCGAACGCGGCGCTGAAGTGGGTGGCACTTGGTACTGGAACCGCTATCCCGGTGCCCGTTGCGATTCGGAGAGCCATTCCTATCAATACTATTTCTCCGAAGAGCTGGCCAAAGAGTGGCAGTGGACCGAGCGTTTCCCCGGCCATGCCGAGATCCGTCGTTACATGAACCATGTGGCCGACAAGTTCAACCTGCGGCCGAATATTCGCTTCAACACCCTGGTGACCTCGGCACGTTACGACGATAAGCTCAACCTGTGGCGTGCCGAGACCGATGTGGGCGACGTCTACGAGGCCAAGTACCTCATCACCGCGGTGGGCAACATGTCGGCCGCCAATGTGCCGAACATTGAAGGTCTAGCCAGCTTCAAGGGCCAGTGGTATCACACCGGGCAATGGCCGCATGAAGGCGTTGATTTTACCGGCAAGCGGGTCGGCGTGATTGGCACCGGCTCGACTGGCGTGCAGGCCATTCCGGTGGTCGCCGAAACAGCGGCCCACCTGACGGTTTTTCAACGGACCGCCAACTACAGCATTCCGGCGCGCAATGCGCCGCTGACTGAAGAGTTCAAGCAATACACGCACGATCATTACGATGAGATTCGCAATATCATGCGTACCAATACCAATGGTGCACCGTTCCGGATCCAGAATGTCAGCGCCTTGGAAATATCACCGGAAGAGCGCCTGGCGATCTATGAGGCGGCCTGGGAGAAGGGTGGCTTTCAGTTCCGCGCCACCTTCAACGATTTGCTGTCGAACAAACTTGCCAACGACACCGCGGCTGAGTTCATCATTGCCAAAATCCGCGAGAAAATCAACGACCCGCGCGTGGCCGCCGTCCTCACCGACATCGACCACCCCTATGCGGCCAAACGGCCGCCGATTGACAACGACTATTTCGAGGCCTACAACCGAGCCAACGTGTCACTCGTTGATTTGCGCAGCACGCCGATCGAATGCATCACCGAGCGCGGCATCAAGACTGCCGATGCCGAATATGAGCTGGACATCATCATCTTCGCCACCGGCTATGACGGCATGACCGGCTCCTTGCTCAAGCTCAATATCGAGGGCGCGCAGGGCCTGCCCTTGAAACAAGTCTGGAGTGCCGGGCCGCGCAATTATCTCGGGCTCCAGATCCCAGGCTTCCCGAACCTGTTCACCATCACCGGCCCCGGCAGCCCTTCGGTCTTGACCAATATGCCGGTGGCGATCGAGCAGCACGTCGACTGGATCACGCAGTGCCTGGCTGACATGCAAAGCGAGGGCTTCGAAAAAATCGAGGCGACCGAGGCGGCGACGGTCAAGTGGCTCGACCACGTCAGCGTGGCGGCCAACAAGACGCTGTTGCCACTGGCCAAGCACTCTTGGTACCTGGGCGCCAACATCCCGGGTAAACCGCAGTTATTCATGCCTTATGCCGGCGGCATGGGGGTGTACCGGACCGAATCTGAAGCGATTGCCAAGGATTCGTATGCGGGATTTGCGCGGTCGTAGCCGTGCTGGAAATTGACGCTTGTAGTCACCGCGCGTGCTGAATTCAACCGGATTTCAGTGCAACCCTATTGCCGCCAGCTGGCGGCGCGACCAGAGAACTTCATGAAAACATTCAAACACCGCCATCCCTTGACCGTCATCGTCACCAGCTTGCTGTTCGCAGGTCTTGCGGCGCAGGCCCAGGCGCAGGCCCAGGAAACCATCAAATTGGGCATGACCACCGCCTTGACCGGACCGTTCAATGAGTTCGGTGAGGGCAATCGCCGTGGTGTCGTGCTGGCGATCGAGCTGTTCAATAAAAATGGTGGCTTGAACGGGCGGAAAGCCGAGCTGGCGGAGGCCTTGGACGATCAGCTGGTGCCTGATCGTGCGGTGCAAAATATGCGTCGAATCCTCGACAACAAGAACATTGTGGCCATTATTGCGCCGGCCGGCAGTGGCCCCGCGCTGGCCACCATGGACATGCTCGAGGCCGATGGTCGCCCGGTTTGCAATGCCTTGGCCCAATCACCCCAGGTCACTTTGAAAAATGGCGAGGGCAAGCCGCCGCGCGCCAATATTGTCTCGGTGGCGGTGACCAACAAGGCTGAAGCCGCGGCCTTGAGCCAGGTGCTTGGCGCCAAGTACAAGACGGTCGGCATCCTGCACGAAAGCACCGCTTATGGGGTGACCGGTAGCCAGATGGTGCAAGCGGAGCTTCTCGCCAAGAACCCAGCCATCAAAGTCGAGGTCGAAGCTTACAACCAGCGCAGCCAGGACATGGCCTCACAAGTCGCCCGCATGCAGCGCGCCAATATCGATGCGCTGCTGGTGATTGGCTTGGGCGCCGACTTCGCGGTGATTCGCAAGAACATCAGCCGCGCCAACCTCAAGTTTGATATCTACGGTTCGGCTGGTGCGGTGACACCGCCTTACATTGAAGGTGCTGGCGACTTGACTGTAGGTACCCGTACCATGAGCCCGATAGCTTTCGCTGCCCGGCCCTTGCAGCCGACCGCGCAGACCTTTGTCGATCAGTACCGTGCCGCCCACGGCGCCGACCGTTGGTATGGCAGCGATGAAGCCAATCCACAGCTGACGCTGGGCACCATCGTCGGCCATGGCTATGACTGCGCCCGCATCTTGTTGGAGTCGATGAAGGTCGCCGGCACGACCGAGCGCGGTGCGGTGATTGCGGCGATGAACAAGATGAGCAATTTCAAAGGCGTGACCATCAATGCCCTTTCTTTTACGCCGAGCAATCATGACGCGTTCGGCGCGAAAGATCTCGGTCTGTTTGAAATGACCAAAGGCAAGGACGGAAAAATAGTTATGAGCCCGGTTAAAGACTAAAGGCAGTCGCCCCAACGACGCAACCGCGGCGGGTTTGCTGCGGCGGCTGCTGAGCGTAGCCGTGTAATTTCCGCAGCAACCCCGCCCGCTCGGCAATCGCGTCGTTGCCGTATCAAACCTTTTCTCGAATCGGAATCTGGCATGGACTTCTTCATTTCACTGGTGATCGCGGGTGCCTGCGTCGGCTCAGTTTATGCGCTGGTCGCCGTCGGCCTCAACCTGACCTTCTGGACGACCAAAACACTGAATTTTGGCCAAGGTGCGGTCATGATGCTGTCGGCGATGTCAACGGCCTTGTTGGTTCGCCATGGCTTCAGTGAAATCGTCAGTATTGTCTTGGGCTTGGCGCTGGTTGGGCTGATGGGCGTGGTGGTCGAGCGGATCGCGGTACGGCCGGCCCTGAAGACCACCGGGAGTATGGGCTGGGTGATCGCGACGCTGGGTTTCGGCATTGTGCTGCAGGGCGTGACGGCGCGCTTTTTTGGCTCGCAGGCCGTGGCTTTTCCTGAAGTGCTCTTCAAGGTTCAAGATGTCGCCGTCATTGGCGGTCAAAATGTGTCGATGCAGTACCTGGCGGTCTTCTGTATCTCAGTGCTGCTGATTGTTGTGCTCGAAACCCTGACCCGTTGCACGGTCTTGGGCACCGCCATCCAGGGCATTGCGCAAGATATTGAGCTGGCGGTTGTGCAAGGTTTGCCGGTCAACCTGATCGTCTCGGGTTCCTTTGTGCTCTCCAGCGTTCTCGCGGGCATCGCCGGGATCTTGGTGGCACAGATTGGCGGCACGGTGGATCCGGCCTTTGGTTTTGAATTGGTGCTGTCTGGTTTTGTCGCCGCGGTGTTGGGCGGGATGGGTAGTTCGGCGGGCGCACTGCTTGGCGGCATTATTCTGGGTATCACCAGCAAACTGGTGGGTGGCTATATATCCACGGCGGCTGAACATGGTATTGCATTTGCCCTGCTGGTCCTGATGCTGGCCATTCGGCCGCAAGGGTTCTTTGGTCGCGCGGAGGTCAACAAAGCATGAATGCAATGCGTCAGCGCCTCACCTGGCTTTTCAACAACAAGTACGCCCAAGTTGGTCTGGTTGTTGGTCTGCTGTTTGGCTCAAGTTACATGCAGGGTGGCACGGTTCAGATCTTGAGCTTCGCGCTGGTCTCGATTCTGTTTACCCAAAGCATTTACATCCTGACCGGGATGACCGGCCAGATCTCGCTGGGTCACGCCGCTTTTTTTGGCGTCGGAGCCTATGGCACCGCCATCTTGACGAAGACCCTGGGCCTGAGCCTGCTGGTTTCAGTGCCGCTGGCGGGGCTGCTGGCCAGCTTGGTGGCTTTTATCCTCTCTTATCCAGCCGGCCGCGTCAAAGAGGTTTACCTCGCGATGATGACGCTGGGTTTTGGTCAGATATTTCTGGAGGTTGCGCGGGAGTGGACCAGCCTTACCGGCGGCGTCATGGGCCTGAGTGGGGTGCCTTCGGCAAGCCTGGGCACCTTGGTGATCCTGGGGGCCAAACTGACCACGGTAGATTACTTTCGCAGTTTGCTTTTGATCACGATCTGCGCGATATTTTTCGTCCGAAACTTTTCGCAAAGCCGGATCGGCCGCTCCTTGTTTATTGTCCACAACAGTGAGCTCGCCGCTGGCAGCGTGGGCATTGACCGCGGTCGGACCAAGCAGCTCGCCTATGCCCTGAGCGGTTTGTTTGCGGGTTTAGCGGGCGCCTTCTACGCCCATTTGGTGGGCTATCTGGGGCCTGACAGCTTCACCATCACCCGCTCGGTCGAGGTGCTGGTGATCGCCATCGTGGGCGGCTTGTGGTCGATCGGCGGTCAAGTCATCAGTGCCATCTTCTTCACCCTGCTACCCGAACAGCTGCAGGTCTTTACGCAGTATCAGTTCATCGTCTATGGCCTGATTCTGACGTTCACGCTGATCCTGTTGCGCCAAGGCATTGGTGGTTTGCTGTTTGCCAGTCCTCGATTCATTCGGCCGCAACTGCGGCTGCAGGCGCAGCGCCAGACGATATCTTCGGAGTTCTTGCGCGGCGAGGCTAATTCGACCCAGATTTCAGTCAAGGACGTCACCATGAAATTTGGTGGCCTGGTCGCAGTCGACAATGTATCGATCGACATACCGGCACACCGGATCACGGCCTTGGTCGGTCCCAATGGCTCGGGCAAGAGTACCTTGGTCAACCTGATTTCAGGCGTCTTTCCACCGACCGCCGGCCGAGTGTTTCTCAACGATGCCGACGTCACCGGCCGGTCAGATGTCGCCATGGCCAAGTTGGGGATTATCCGAACCTTTCAAGATCCCCGCCTGGTACCGCATTTCACGGTGCGCGAGAACATTCTGCTCGGTTCCCACGCCAAGCTGAGCTACGGCTGGTTCGAGGCCGGTTTGGGCTTGCCGCGTGCCAATCGGCAGGAGCGACTGGCGCTGCAGCAGTGCGACAGCATCATCGAGTTGCTGGAGCTCGCCGACGTGGCGGACCAGGCGGTGGAGAGCCTGCCGTATGGCTACCGGCGAATGACCGAGATCGGCCGCGCGCTGATGGCCGGGCCCAAAGCCATCTTGTTGGATGAGCCCGCGGCGGGGCTGTCGGATGTGGAAATGGTCCGCCTGGCCGAAGTCTTGAAGAATCTGAAATCATTTGGCATCACCATTTTGCTGATCGAGCATCACATGGACTTCCTAACCGATCTGGTCGATGAGGTGGTGGTGCTGGACAGCGGCTCGATTCTTTTCCGAGGCTCGATGCTGGAGATGCGCAAGGATGCCGGTGTGATTGCGGCCTATTTGGGTGTCGAAGGGGTGGAGCATGCTTGAGATTTCAAATCTATCGGTCAGCTTTGGGGCCATCAAGGCGGTCAAAGGATTCTCTGGCGTCGCCACCAATGGGCACATCACCGGCATTCTGGGTGCCAATGGTGCGGGCAAATCCTCCTTGTTGCGCGCCATCTCCGGCCTGAGCCCGACCACCGGTGGTTCGATCAAGCTCGATGGCCGCGACATCACCAAGCTCGCGGCCTCTGAGCGGGCGAAGCTCGGCATCGCGCATGCGATGGAGGGTCGACGTTTGTTTCGGCATTTGACGGTTGGTGAAAACCTTCGGCTGGCCTGGAGCTTTGGCGCCCGCAAGACCAGCTTGGCGCACGCCTTGGAAGATGTATTCCACCGCTTTCCGATTCTTGGCGAGAAGTCGCAAATTCACGCCGGTCTGTTGAGCGGTGGGCAGCAGCAGATGATGATTCTTTCCTGCGCCACCGTTCGGGCGCCCCGGGTACTGTTGCTCGACGAGCCGTCACTCGGCCTGGCGCCGCTCATCACGACGCAGATATACCGCTTCATCAGCGAGTTTTCCAAGTCTGCCGAAGTCTGCGTGCTCCTGACCGAGCAGATCGCGGCAATTGCCTTGAAAGTCGCCACCGATGTTCATGTGCTGCGCCAGGGCACGACCGTCTACAGCGGCGACGCCAAGAAAATGGTCAGTGAAGGCCGCTCCGCTGAGCTGTCGTCGCTGTACCTCGGCTGAATGCGAAAGATATGCCCGCTGGCCGGCACCGCACTGCGGCTGAGTCGGTCGGGGGCTGTTAAAAAGCCAAGCCGAAACTGCAAGCCAATCAGGTAGAAGCACCTTGACCATGGATTCCTTGATCATCGAAGAAAACACCGGTTCGCTCGGCGTCGTGGTGGTCACCTTCAACCGTCCGCAGGTGTTGAACGCCATTGATACCGCCACCTGGCGCGAGCTGTTCACGCGCTTGAGGGCATTGGCTTTCAACGATGAATTGCGCTGCCTGATTTTTGTCGGCGCCGGTCCGCGGGCGTTCTGTGCCGGCGGCGACCTGAAAGAGCGCAACGGCATGACAGATCGCGCGTGGGCGCTGCAGCACCAGTTGATCGAGGACGTGTTGCTCGCCATTCGCGATTTTCCGTGTCCGACCATCGCCGCGGTGCACGGCATCGCGCATGGCGGCGGTTTCGAGCTGGCGCTGATGTGTGACTTCATCATTGCCGACCAGACCGCCGACTTCGCGTTGCCCGAGACCCGGCGCGGCTTTCTGCCGGGTGGCGGTGGGCCGCAGAACCTGCTGCGATCGGCCGGGCTTCGGCGTGCCAAACAACTGCTGTTTACCGGCGGGCGCATCGATGCGCAAAAAGCGTTCGACTGGGCTGTGGTGAACGAGGTCGTGCCGGTCGGTCAGCACCTGGAGCGCAGCCTGTTCCTGGCCGGCGAGATCGCCGCCGCTGCGCCGTTGGCGGTGCGCGCGGCCAAGCAGGCCTTGCAGCACGGCGCCGACACCGACTTTCGCTCCGGCTACGCGCTTGACCTGGCTTTGCACAACTTGCTGGTGCGCACCGAGGACCGCCGCGAAGGCATCCTGGCCTTCAACGAAAAAAGACCCGCACGGTGGAGCGGGCGATGAGCGATTCCGTCTTTCTATCGGCCTGGGCGGCCTGTGCCGATCGCGGGCGCAGGCCGCTGGCGCCGACGGCCTTGCTGCAGGCGCGTCGAAGCTGGTTCGACACGGCCGCCGCCACCCTGGGTGGCACGCGGGCGCGTTGCACGGCGAGCGCTGTGCAATCGTGTCTGGTGACCGATGCCAGCGTGCCCCTGCGACCGTGGGACGAGGCGCTGGTGCTGGGCACGGCTTCGCATGCGCTCGACTACGACGATGTCTGCATGCTGGCCGTCTGCCACCCGAGCGCACCGGTGGTCAGCGCACTGCTGGCGCTGCTGCCGGTGATCGAGCTTGTGCGGCCCGGGCTGCGTTTCGACCAGTTGTTGGCGGCCTATCTGGTGGGCACCGAGACCTTGTTGCGGCTTGGAGAATGGTTGGGTTATCGACACTATGCGCTGGGCTTCCATGCCACCAGCACCTTGGGCGCGGTCGGCGCTGCTGCCGCCTGCGCGCATGCGCTCGACTTGCCGGATGGCCAGGCACGCGCCGCGCTGTCGATTGCCGCGAGCAGCGCCTGCGGCTTGCGCGCCAACTTCGGCACGGACGTGAAGCCACTGCATGTGGGCTTTGCTGCTGCTGCCGGGCTGCGCGCCGTGTTGCTGGCGCGTGCTGGCGCCCAAGCCAGCGACGACGTGTGGGGCGCCGAAGGCTTTGCGCTGGCCTTTGACGGCGGGATGCCACCGGCGGATGCGCCGTGGCGTAGCCACACGCCCTGGGCGATCGAGTCGCCGGGCTTCGAGCACAAGCGTTTTCCGAGTTGCTACCTGACGCACCGGCTGATCGCCGGGGTGTTGCGCCTGCGCGAGCGTCAAAGCCCGGCGCTGCGTGCCCTGCCGGTGTCGATCGACATCGAATTACCAAAGACCGGCCGCGCTGCGCTCAAATACCCGCGTCCGGTGAGCGGCCTCGAAGGCAAATTCAGTGGTGAGTACTGCGCCGCTGCCGCGTGGATCGACGGCGGCGTGGGGCTGCACAGCTTCACCGATGTGGCGGTGCAGCGTCAGGTCATCATGGCGGCCATGAGCCGTGTCGTCGTGCATGAACGCGCCGGCGCGGACGAGCCGCTCGACCGCTCGCCGGTGCGGGTCCGCATCCGCCACGCGCAGGGCGAAGACGCCGTGCTGGTCGACTGGGCGCCGGGGTCGCTGGCCGATCCGCTGGGTGCCGACGACCTGGTCGCCAAGTGGGCCGACTGCGCTCGCTACGCGGGCGTTCAGGCCGATCAGAGCCTGGCTCAGGCCTTGCTGGAGGGAGCGCTCGACGCGAACGCCACCCACATGCTCGGGCCGCTTCGGCGCTTGCTGCTCAGCGCGTCGGGCATTTCGGTGGCTCAGATCGACGTGTTGAACTGATCACCCGCTGATCACCCGTGAGCTGACCCACTGCGGCTGAAAAGCCAGCGGTGACGGTGACGGCGGTGACGTCCGGTAGCCCCGGTAACTTACAAGTTAGGCGGCTGCCCCAGCCAAATAAAAAGCCCCGCAAGTCACTGACCAGCGAGGCTTTTAAGGGTTTGGTGGCGCTTCAGGGATTCGAACCCCGGACCTGCGGATTATGATTCCGTCGCTCTAACCGACTGAGCTAAAGCGCCAAGAGTCCGCGATTGTAGCGGCTATTTTCCGCGGGCTAACAAGGCCGCTTTCAACCGATCGCAAGATGTTCAGCTTCTTCAAGAAAAAGGCCACAGCACCGGTCACAGCACCGGCCATGCAGCCGACCGAGGCGAGCTCCATCGTCGCCGATGTGCTGCCCGCCGAGGCCGCCGTCGCCGCGGCGCTGCCGCCCGCCCCCGTGCCGCCGGTGTCGGAGGCGGCTGTGAACTCGGCCCCGTCACCGTCACTGCCACCGTCACCGTCACCAGCCCGCCCGTCGGTCGAGCCCGCCGCCGGTTGGTGGAAGGTTGCGGTAGGCAAGCTGACCGGCTCGACGCCAGTTGCGGCACCGGCTGCCACGGCCGCGCCGGCCGCCACAACGCCGGCCCTGGTCGCTGCAGAGCCGCCGGCCGTGGTCGAAGCCGCTGTTGCGCCCCAGGCCTCGGCTATGCCCCGGTCTGACGCGACCGCGACGCCAACGCCAACGCCACCGCCATCCGCCAACCGCCAAAGCTGGCTCGACAAGCTGCGCAATGGCCTGCGCAAGACCGGCAGCAGCATTGCGCAGGTCTTCACCGGCACGCAGATCGATGAGGCACTGTATGAAGAGCTGGAAGCTGCGCTGCTGATGGCCGACACCGGCGTCAAGGCCACTGAGTTCCTGCTGGCCGACCTGAAGCGCCGCGTCAAGGACAGCCGGGCCACTGACCCCGCGGTGGTCAAGGCCTTGCTGGGCGATGCGCTGACCGAGCTGCTCGCGCCACTGGAAAAGTCACTCGAGATCGGCCGCCACAAGCCGCTGGTGATGATGGTGGTGGGCGTCAACGGTGCCGGCAAGACCACCAGCATCGGCAAGCTGACCCGTCACCTGGCGGACGCCGAGCAGACCGTGCTGCTGGCCGCGGCCGACACCTTCCGCGCTGCCGCCCGCGAGCAGTTGGCGGTGTGGGCAGAGCGCAACGACGAGCGCGCGTCGGCGCTAGTCAATCGGGTCGAGATCGTCAGCCAGGAAGGCGCCGACCCGGCGGCGGTGGCGTTTGATGCGGTCAGCGCGGGCAAGGCGCGTGGCCGCGACGTGGTCATCGCCGACACCGCCGGCCGCCTGCCGACCCAGCTGCACCTGATGGAAGAGCTGAAAAAGATCAAGCGCGTGATCGGCAAGGCCGAGGCTGGCGCGCCGCACGAGGTGCTGCTGGTGGTCGACGGCAACACCGGGCAGAACGCGCTGACCCAGGTGAAGGCCTTCGACGACGCGCTGGGGCTCAGCGGTCTGGTGATCACCAAGCTCGACGGCACGGCCAAGGGCGGCGTGCTGGCGGCGATCGCACGCGAGCGGCCGGTGCCGGTGTACTTCATCGGCGTGGGCGAGAAGCTGGAAGACCTGCAGACCTTCAACGCCAGGGAGTTCGCCCAGGCGCTGCTTGCCTGAGCGCTGCCGACCGCCGCACTGCCGGCTGCCGCGGTTCAGGCCTGGCGGCTGGTCCGCCCGGTCAATCGCAGGCCAGCAGCGTGACGTAACCGTCGACGCTGGCGACGCCGGCGCGGTGCGCCTTGGGCTCCAGCAAGTTGGCATCGTGGGTGGGCGACTGGCGCCAGCCCGTCACCAGCGCATCGGCACTGTGGAAGCCGGCAGCCAGCGTCTCCACGCAAAGCCTGCTGCGGGCCTGTTGAAAACGACTGTCGAAACCGTCGTGGCCCAGCCGTGAGCGCCCGGCCATCAGGCGGCTGTGGTTGAGCGCAAGCTCGACCAGGGCCTCGTCGGGCTGCCACGCGGCCAGCGCCCGCTGGCCGCGGTAGTGGTTCACCGCGACCAGCACCTGGTCGGCAAAAGCGGCCTGGCTGCCAGGGGCGATTGGCGCGGCCGGGGCTGCTGGTGCGGTCAGCGCAGCGGTCGCGATCAAGGCCCCGCACAACGCGGCAGCGCGCGATGCGCTGCCGCGCCCGGTCGGGGATCGCCGGGCTGGCAGGCAGGGCGGCCAGCCCGCCGGCGCGCCACGGGTTTGGGCTGGGCGTTGCATCTGGGCGATTTTGAGCCCAGGCGCAGGGCCGTTGGCTGCCCTTCCGTCGTGCATTGCTACCTGCAGGTAACGCCCATGGCGGCCGATAACCCGATGAGCAGCGATGTCGATGCAGCACGGCCCGGCGCAGGGACCGGCCGTTGCCCGTCGCTTCATCCGCCATTCCGCCATTCCGCCCCTGCCCACGCCACCCCAGCGCCGCTCCGACGCCTCCCAGACCGATGCCAGCTGTGCCCGCTGCTTTTCCTGGTCGCCCGCCGCCCCGCTGCCCCGCTTGCGGCGAGCCCACCCGGCCTGTTGCCCGCCACCGCGACGACCGTGCGGCGTCGGTGCCGGCGGCGATGCGCCGCTACCGCTGCGCCGGTGCCGCCTGCGGTTGGCAGGGCTTGCTGGATCGGCATGCCCTTGCGACCGAGTTGCCAGCCGAACCGGCGGCGCTGGCGGCGGCCGCGGCGCCAGCGTCGGCCACCCTGACGACCCCGACCCCGACATCAACATCAACATCAACATCAACATCAACATTGACTCGCGGCCGCCGGCTGCTGATCGGCTTGGCCACGGCCGCCACAGTGGGCGGGCCCTTGGCCGTGATCGGTGTTTCGGGCCTGGAACTGATCGCCCGACCGGCCGCCGGCCTGGCCGCCGCGCCTGGTGAAAGCCACGACGGCCTGGCGCTGCGTGATCGGCAGGCGCCCATCGGCGGGCCTTTGCTGCGGGTGCTCGCTGACCCGCCGGCCGACCCGCCCGCCGCACCCGTCGGCGCGGCATCTGGCTTGACCCTGCGGCAGGACTGTGCTTGGGGTCAGCCCGGGCGCCAGCCCTATCGCGGTACCACCGAGCAGGCGCTGAGCGCCGCCGGATTGCCGCACGAGGTGGTGCGGCAGATTGCTGCCATGCGGCTAGCGGGCGACCGGAGCGGGCGCTTGGCCATCAGCCGCAGCGCCATTCGGCAGGTTGATGGGCCGCGAGCGTTCAACCCGCGGTCGATGGCCATGAGCTTCGGCCTCACCCTGTGCCTGAACACGAGGGTCAACTTCGCGCCCGGCCATGTCGAGCCGGCCGATTTGTACGAAGCCCGCGATGCGAGCGGCCGCATGTACTCGGTGATGGTGCCCGATGTCTGCGGCAACGTGACCGTGCTCGGGGCGCGCGCCGAAGGCGGCGTGGTGGCCGGCGTGGCCGCTACGCTGACCCAGCGCAGCGAGGCCCTGGCCGCCGTGGTCGAGGCGCTCGTGGCCGACGGCGACCCGGGCGATCCCGGTGCCGCGGCTCGCTTGGCGATGTTGCCGGGTCATGCGCTGGTGCCCGGCGCGGCGCTGGTGCCTGACGCTGCGCTGGTGCCCGACGCTGCGCTGGCGCCCGGCGCTGCGATCCGGGGCGGTGGCTTGCCGGTGGCGCGTGCCGTCAGTGGCGCTGGCGCCGTGGTGCCGGTGGTCTACAGCGGTGCTGCTGGCGCGGCGCATGGCTTGCCACAGCGGATGGGCGATGTTTTATGGCAAGGCCTGCGGTCGTCCACCGAGCCTCGTCTGGTCGCCGCCGCGGCGCTGAAACGGCTGGCCGACGGCCTGGCCTGGAGCGGCGAAACGGTGCTGGTACTGGCTGGGCCACCGGCCAGTCGCGGTCAAGCGCAGACCGGGCAGCGGGATCGCGACGTGGCGATCCCGTACAACGTGCCCGAACCCGGCAGCCTGGCTTGTGTGCTGGCCGCGCTGGTGGCGGCTTGGTGGGGCACCCGCCGGCGCTAGCGCTGGTGGCGGCGGCCGAGCTGTCGCCGGTGGTGGCCGCGGCGGGCCTGCTGCCCGCGCGGTCGGGCTTGCCCGTCAGCCCGTCAGCCGATCAGCCGATCAGCCGATCAGCCGATCAGCCGATCAGCCCATCAGGCCCTTCATGCCGCCCGCACCACCCATGCGTTTCATCATCTTCATCAGGCCGCCGCCCTTCATCTTTTTCATCATGCCCTGCATCTGTTCGAACTGGTTGAGCAGGCGGTTCACCTCTTGAACATGCACGCCCGCACCCGCGGCGATGCGGCGCTTGCGGCTGGCCTTCAACAAGTCGGGCTTGCGGCGCTCCAGCGGTGTCATCGACAGGATGATGCCCTCCATGCGCTTGACATCGCGCTCGGCCTTGTCCATGTCGACCTTGCCGGCCTTGGCGGTCATCGCGGTGGGCAGCTTGTCCATCAGCCCCGACAGGCCGCCCATCTTCTTCATCTGCGACAGCTGACTCAGGAAGTCGTTCAAGTCGAACGCATCCCCCGACTTGACCTTGTCGGCCAGCTTTTGCGCTGCGCCCAGGTCAACACCCTGCTGCACCTGCTCGACCAGCGCCAGGATGTCGCCCATGCCCAGCACGCGCCCGGCGTGGCGCTCGGCGTCGAAGACCTCCAGCCCGTCGATCTTCTCGGACACGCCGGCAAACTTGATCGGTGCGCCGGTGATGGCCCGCACCGACAGCGCCGCGCCACCGCGTGAATCGCCGTCCAGCTTGGTCAGCACGATGCCGGTGATCGGCAAGGCCTCCTTGAAGGCCTTGGCGGTGTTGATGGCGTCCTGGCCCTGCATCGCGTCAACGACAAACAGCGTCTCGATCGGATTGAGCGCGGCGTGCAGGTCGGCGATCTCGGCCATCAGCGCTTCGTCGATGGCCAGCCGGCCGGCGGTGTCGACCAGCAGCACATCGAAGTAGTGGCGCTTGGCGTAGTCGAGTGCGGCCAGCGCGATGTCGCGGGGCTTTTGCTCGCCGGTGGACGGGAACCACTCGGCACCGGCCTGCTTGGTGACCAGCTTCAACTGCTCGATGGCGGCGGGGCGGTAGACGTCGGCCGAGACGGTGAGCACCTTCTTCTTGCGGCGCTCGATCAGGTGTTTGGCCAGCTTGGCGGTGGTGGTGGTCTTGCCCGCGCCCTGCAGGCCGGCCATCAGGATGACGGCGGGCGGCTGGGTGGCCAGGTTCAGGTCGGCCACGCCTTCGCCCATGGTGCGGCTGAGCTCCTTGTGGACCACGCCCACCAGCGCCTGGCCGGGGTTGAGCGAGCCCACCACCTCGGTACCCAGCGCTTTTTCCTTCACGCGGTTGATGAAATCGCGCACCACCGGCAGCGCCACATCGGCCTCCAGCAAGGCCATGCGCACCTCACGCAGCATGTCCGCCACGTTGGCGTCGGTGATGCGGGCTTGGCCGCGCATCGTCTTGACGAGGCGTTGCAGGCGGTCTGAAAGGGTCGAGGCCATGGGCTGGGCGAGCACCGCGTAAGGGGGTGGCCGCGAAAGTACACTGAGCCCGATGATTCTATCGTTCGCCCCTGTCCAGACCCTGGGCGCCGCACCGCTGGTGGTGGCGCTGGTCGCGATGCTGGCCTACGGCGTGG
>JAYVDE010000596.1:0-3342 GCA_043749575.1 Burkholderiaceae bacterium
ACCAGCACGTCGTTGCCGGTGCGGTCGGTGCCAAACACATGGTAGTGGCCCATCAACGCGACCACCGGGCCGACGGCCAGGCACAACACGGCGAAGGTAGCCAGCAGCGCGCGCAGCGGGTAGTGGGTGCGGTCGGCGGCAATGGCCCGGGCGGCGGCGCCTAACCCGCCATGCGAGCGGCGCAGCAGCGCGGCAGCCAGCAACCCGCCCAGCGCCGCCACCACTGCACCGCCGGCCAGGCCGATCAGCGCGCGCTGCCACAGGTCGGCCTGCCAGCGCTCGGCCAGTTGCGGCCCGGCACCGGCCAGATGCACGCCGCCAAACAGCAGGCGCGGCAGTTCGCGCCGCACCTCGCCGTCGATGGTGACTGTCTGCTTGGTGATCGCGCGGTAGCCCAACGGCGCCGAATAGGTGATCTCGCGCATCTCGATCTGGCGCGCCAGCACCAGATCGAGCAGCGACTCGGTGCGGGTGTCGTAGAAGGTGGTGCCGGCCGGCTGGCCATCGGCGGGGGCCAGCACGCGGCGGAAATGCACGCTGTCGAGCGCGGTGATGGCGATGAAGCCCGCCAACACCAGCAGCGAGCACAGCGCCGGCGCGTCGCGCAACACCCGGCGCCAAGTGGCGCGCAAGGTGTCGTGGCGCGACACCCGCCAGACATAAGCCAGCAAAGCAGCGAACAGCACCCACAGCGCCACGTCGGTCCACAACACGACGAACTTAAAACCCATGATCTTGTCGTTTTCGTTCGTTGGCCGTCATGACAAGCGCACCCGCGGATCAACCCAGGTGTAGGCGATGTCGATCAGCACGTTGCTGGCGATGTAGAGCGCGGCGCCCAGAAACACCATGGTGCGCACGATGGCGAAATCCTGGCCCGCGATGGCCTCGATGACGAAGGCACCCAGCCCGGGGATGCCGAAGAAGCTCTCGAACACCAGGCTGCCCATGAAGACATACGGCAGGTAGGCGCCAGCGCTGGTGATGATCGGAATCAGCGCGTTCTTCAGCACATGGCGGAACAGCACCACCGATTCGCTCAAGCCCTTGGCGCGCGCGGTGCGCACGTAGTCGCGGCCGATTTCTTCCAGGAACATCGCCCGGTACAGCCGCGCCTCGCCGCCCAGCCGGGCCAGCAGGCTGAGAAACACCGGCAGCACCAGAAAGCGCACCGCATCCAGCCCCGGCGCAAAGCCCGAGATCGGCACCAGCCGCATCACCCGCGAGAAGAAGAACTGGCCGACGATGATGTAGAACAGGCTGGAAATCGACAGCATCAGCACACACAGCACGACGCCCCAGAAATCGATCCGGGTGTGGCGAAAGTACACCAGCAGCAGCGAGAAGCTGACGCTGACCACCAGCTGCAGCAGGAACAAGGGCAGCGCCAGTTGCAGGCTCACCCACATCCGCGTGGCCACCTCGTGGCCGATGTCGGTGGAGCGGGCTGAATCGCTGCGGCCGAAATCCATCAGCATCAGCGAGACCGAGCGCTCCCACAGCACCGTGCGCGTGACCTGCGCCGTGCCCTGCTCGGCCGGGTTGAAGTACAGCGGGCGGTCGTAGCCGCGCTCGGCCTTCCACTTGTCGATCTGCTCTTGGGTGATGCGCTTGCCGCCGATGTTCAAGCGCGCCATGTCGTCGGGCGTGTTGACGGTAAAAAACAGCAAGAAGGTCAGCAGGTTGACGCCGATCAGGATCAGCACGCCGTAGCCCAGCCGGCGAAGCATGTAGCGAAACATCGTCGTGCGTCCTTCGCGCTCTGGTCGGCGTGGTGGCGGCTCGCCGCGCGGTGGCCGTCTCGCGGGCCTTGAAGCTGCGCCGTGCCCACCACGCCGCGCCCAGCACCGCCAGCACCAGCAGCGCCATCGGCCAGCGCACCGGCGCGTTCCATTCGGCTTGTTTCACCGCGCGGGTGGCGGCGTCGACTCGGTAGTACTTGGCCATGTCGCGGATCAGGATGCTGGGCTTGCCGTTGTGCACCCATTGCTGAAAAGCCAGCCCGCCCCACGGAAAGTAGCCGAAGCACCACGGTGAATCACGCTGCACGATGGCCACCATGCGGTCGATCGCGGCCTGCTTCTCGGGGCCGTCGTCCAGCATCTGCAGCTTGCGGTAGAGCCCGTCGAACTCGGCGTTTTCGTAGTTCGAGACGTTCTCGCCGTTGGTCTTGCTCTTGGCGTTGGGGCCGTAGAGCAGGAACATGAAGTTCTCGGTGTCGGGGTAATCGGCCAGCCAGCCGGCCCAATAGATCTGGTGCTTGCCTTTGAGCGTCTTGTCCTGGTACTGGTTGAAGTCGGTGGCGCGCACCTCCAGCTGAATACCCAGCTTGGCGAACTGCTTGGCCATCCAGTCGTTTTCGCTCTTGAACTCGGGCGTCACCGCGCGCTGAAAGTCGTAGTTCAGCACCAGCGGCTTGCCGGTGACGGCGTCGCGCCCGCCGGGGTAACCGGCCTCGGCCAGCAGCTTTTTCGCGTCGTCGATCGAGCGGCGCACGACCTTGCCATCCACCAGGTGGTGCGTCACCGGGTTGTGGAAGTTGCCGGTGCCTTCGCGCGAGCCGAACAGCCCCGGCGGGATCGGGCTGTGGGCGGCCACGCCGCCCTTGTGCTTGAAGATGCGGCCGTAGCCTTCTTCGTAGTCGACCACGATGGCGATGGCCTGGCGCAGCTTGCGGTGCTGGTCGTCTTGTTCGGGCGTGGCGCCCTTGCCGACCACCGGGTCTAGCATGTTGAAGCCCAGGTACCAGTTGCTGATGTCGGTCATCAGCGGAAACTGGAAGCCGCGCTGTTTGAACATCGCCGCCACTTGGTCGGAATCCTCGGCGTCGGTGCGAAAGTCGACGCCCCACTCGGGCCGCTCGATCTCGGGCACATCGAAGTAGCCTTGCTTGAACTTCTCCTTGCGCGCGACCTTCTCTTTTTCGATCGTGACGTAGAGCTTGTCGATGAAGGGCATGGGCTTGCCGCAGTCGTCGAGCAGGCCCGCCTCGCGGTCGCCGGGCATGCCTACGCAAGGGTAGGTCTCGGTGCGGAAGTTCGGGTTGCGCACCAGCACGTGCAGCCGGTCGCGCACGAACTCTTTCATCATGTAGGGGCCCGAGCCCACCGGCCACTGGTTGAGCGACAGGCCCATTTCATTCATGCCGGTCTGGGCGTAGAAGGCGTCGGCCTCCCAGGGCAGCGGCGCGGTGAAGGGCAGCGCCATCCAGTAGTTCCACTGCGGGTATTTGCCCTTCAAACGGATGCGCAGCAGGTGCTTTTCAGGCGCGGTGGCACCGGCCAGCGGCCAGCGGCGAAAGTCGACGCCCCACTCGGGCCGCTCGATCTCGGGCACATCGAA
>JAYVDE010000597.1:0-3336 GCA_043749575.1 Burkholderiaceae bacterium
CTGGGCCAGCAGCGCGCCGCCATAGCCGCTGACCAGCAACACCGGCAGGTGTGGCGCGTGCTGGCGCAGCGCCGCCGTCAATTGGGTGCCGCTCAGGCGCGGCATCACTTCGTCGGTGATCACCGCGGCGAAGCGCTGCGGATCGGCGCGCAGCAGCTGCAATGCCACGGTTGAATCGCTGCAGCCGACCGGGTCGTAGCCCAGGCCTTTGAGCAGCTCCTCGGCCAGCGCCACCAGCCCCGGCTCATCGTCAACGACCAGCAGCCGCTGCCCGCCGCCACCCGGCGCCCCTTCCGGCAAAGGGTCCGGCGCGTCGAGCGCGTCCGTGCACTCAGGCAAGTACAAGGTGAAGCGGGCACCTTGCCCCGGAGGGCTTTTGACGTCGATGGCCCCGCCGAACTCGGCGACCACGCCGAACACGACGGCGAGCCCCAGACCGGTGCCGGACTGTGCCGCACGGGTGGTGAAGAACGGCTCAAACAGGTGGTCCATCACGTCCGGCGTGATACCGCCGCCCTGGTCTGAAACGCTCAGCGCCAAGTAGTTTCCCACCGCCAGTGGGCTGTGCGACAGCACCCGGGGGCTGGCCACTTGCAGACGCCTCAGATGAAGGCTCAACATGCCGGCTGCAGGCATCGCCTGCAGCGCATTGGTGCACAGATTCATGATCGCTTCGAACGCCTGGGTCGGGTCACCGCGCAGCCGTGCGCCCTGGGCATCCAGCGCGCGCTCCAGCACCGCGCCCGGGCGCAACGAGGCCGAAAGCAGGGTCAGCACCTCTTCGACAACGGGTTCAAGCTCGAACACCATCGACAGGCGTGACCCGCCGCGGCTGAAGGCCAGGATGCGTTCGACCAACGCCTTGCCTCGCAGCGCGGCCTGCAACACCTTGTCCAGATGACGCGCCTGGTCGCTGCCCGGCGCTGCGGCGTCCTGCGCCATCTCGCCAAAGCCGACGATCCCCGCCAGCACGTTGTTGAAGTCGTGTGCCACACCACCGGCCAGCGTGCCCAGCGACTCGAGCTTGCTGGCGCGCGCGCGTTGGGCTTGCAGCGCGCGTTGCAAATCGCCGCGCCGCTGGTCGGCGCGCTGGACCAGGTAGACGGCCAGCGCCATGATGGCCAGCAGCAGCGCGAACGCCAGGCCTGTCAACTCGGCAGCGCCGCGCCAGGACATGAGCACGGCCCCGAGGTCGCGCGACACCATGACGTCGAGCTGGTAGCGCGGCACGCTGTACAGACCCACCAGGCGCTGGCTGTCATCGCTGAACTGGCGCACCTCGACGCCGGGCCGATTCGCAAGGCGCACTGCCACGCCGGTCTCGTCGACCCTTGACTCGGTGAGGTTCGTGCCCGCCAGCAGGGCGCCGTCGCTGCGCGAGACCGCCATGCGCGCATCGGCAGCGGGCTGAGCTGCAGAGAACGCACCCAGCAAGGTGGCGCCTGGCATGGCCGCGATGATCCAGCCGCCGGCGCTGCCCGAGCCGCCGGGCGCCAAGTCAAAACGAGCGGCCAGCGCCACCAGCGAACTGTTGCTGCGCGGGTCCATGAAGGGCCGGCTGACCGCGACGGCGCCGTCAGCGAGCTGGCCCAG
Source organism: Burkholderiaceae bacterium (assembly GCA_043749575.1). Classification (GTDB taxonomy): domain Bacteria; phylum Pseudomonadota; class Gammaproteobacteria; order Burkholderiales; family Burkholderiaceae_C; genus Pseudaquabacterium. Next base: position 1,594 of record JAYVDE010000597.1, read on the forward strand.
TGCAGGCGAGAAAGAGGCCAGCTCGGGCGCGGTGCTCGTGTCCGAGCTGGACAACACCTGCCCTTGGCGATCAAGCAGCCACAGCGTTCGCACCAGCGGCATCAGGTTGGCGCGTGTGCTCAGCGCGCGCACGGCCGCGGCGCCGCTGACCGGCAGATGGCCTGCGCTCAGCTCGGCGCGCAAGGCTTGCAGGCCTGCCTCCGCGCCTCGCAAGCCACGGTCAATTTCATCGGTCAAGGCAAGCGACAGCAGGTTCAGCTCGCGTGCCTGAACGTTCACCGCGTCGCGCCGCAGGTGCCACAAGGCGACGGCAGCGACGGCCGCCAGCGCCAGCCACAGCCCCAACGCGATCAGCCACGGCCGAATCGATGTGGCGGATCTCGGCGCTGATGGAGGGTTCACGGGACAAGCCTGTTCGCAGGATGCTGCAGCAGCCAAAACCACGGCCTTTTGCTCGCCTTGGCGCGCCTTGGCACGCCCTGTCGGCCGCTCGCCGCCCATCGCGACTTCAGTATCCGCTATCCGGCGGCGGTGACTTGACCGCCGTCCCCAGCCCCAAGCGCCCGGTGCTTGGTGCTTGGTGCTGCCCACCACGCGCCAAAGCCATCGCCTGAAGTGTCGCTTTGTGCATGCGCTACGATCAATGCAGCACTTGCTTGCCGCCGATCAGGGCCAGCCGCACCGTGCCTACCTCCGAGACCATGCACAGTTCCACCGCTCCGCACATCCTCGTCGTCGACGACGATCCCGATGTTCGCGATCTGGTGGTGGAGTACCTGGGCAACAACGACCTGCGCGTCAGCGCCGTCGGCTCGGGTCGCGAGATGTTCGAGCTGTTCGACAAAGAGTCGATCGACTTGGTTCTGCTCGACCTGAAGCTGCCCGGTGAGGATGGCATGCAGTTGGCGCGCAGCCTGCGCGAGCGGGCGACCGTGCCCATCGTCTTGCTCACCGGTCGCCATGAAGAAGCCGACCGCGTGATGGGACTCGAACTCGGCGCCGACGACTACATCACCAAGCCGTTCAGCCCACGCGAGTTGCTGGCCCGCGTGCGCGCCGTGCTGCGGCGCTACCAGGTGCAGGCCACGCTGCCCGAGCGCGACAACACTCGGCGGGCTTTCCGCTTCTCGGGCTGGGAGCTCAATCTGCGCACGCGGCGTCTGGTGTCGCCAGGTGGCCTGTCGGTAGACCTGTCCAACGGCGAGTTCAGCCTGCTCAACGCCTTGTGCCGGGCACCCCGGCGGGTGTTGTCGCGCGACCAGTTGTTGTCGATGTCGCGGCTGCACGAAGCCGAGGTCTATGACCGCACGATCGACGTGCAGATCCGGCGCCTGCGCCTCAAGATCGAGACCGATTCGGCCAACCCGGCGCTGATCATCACCGAGCGCGGTGCGGGTTACCGGCTGGCCAGCGATGTTCAAACGCTGTTCTGACGCCGAGCCCATGATGACTGCCCGCTCGCAGGACGACGAAGACACCCGCGATCTGCTGCTGCGACTGCTGCCGATGTCGGCCTCGCTGGCGGGCTTGTCGGTCGGCGCCGTGACGCTGTTCCGGCTGACCGACAAAAGCGTGCGTCTGGCCACTTTCGCCGACGACCTGCTGGTCATCTGTGCCGCGCTGTTTCTGCTGTCGACCTACGGCAACGCTGAACAAGTCCCTCGCGGCGCGGTCAGCCCTGTTTTGGGCGGTCTGCGGCCTTGCAAATCCTCGCCATAGCGGGGCTATGGCTGTGGTTTGCGC
>JAYVDE010000598.1:0-21885 GCA_043749575.1 Burkholderiaceae bacterium
ACCACTTCACCTATAAAGCTGAACGTGCACGCGGTTCATTGAAACATTTTCTACAGCAAGGTCGTGTGAGTCTTATCATCGGCCTGGTCTTTGTTTCGCTATGCCTCATCGCAGCAGATGCCATTGCAAACCTCGGCACTAATACTGGCATCACCATCGCACGCGAAAGCCTGACCATCGTGGCTTGGGTTGCCATGTGGCGACCGTTGCAGATTTTTCTCTACGATTGGTGGCCATTTCAACGGCAGATTAGCCTTTACAAAAATCTGAGCCGTGCCCAGATTCAGGTCGTTCAAGGCAAATGATAATCAGCTATTTACTTGCACCCATCCACAAAAGTACCTAACTCAACTTCTATTGATTAGTCGTTACAGCTGGGCGACCCTCTACCTCAGGGGTTGCAGACTCTTCATCTTTAATGGCTTTATGCGTGGCCTTTTTTTGGCTTTTAATCATTTCACCTTTTTTAGATTGCACAGAATGTTTCTTGTGACTAGTCGTTGCAGCAGGGCGAGCCTCTACCTCAGGGGTTGCAGCCTCTTCATCTTTAATGGCTTTATGTGTGGCCTTTTTATGGCTTTTAATCATTTCACCTTTTTTAGATTGCACCGAATGTTTCTTGTGACTAGTCGATGCAGCAGGGCGACCCTCTACCTCAGGGGTTGCAGCTTTTGCTGCTGCAGTTTCTTCTCTTGAGGTTTTTTGCTGATACTCAATCTTTTGCTCATTTGGGTTTGCAATAACGATTAACGAACTGCTCAGTAAAGCGGCTGCTAACCCAGTTTTTAATGTTGTTAAGTGTGGTAATTTCATATCAAACTCCTTAGTATTTCGATTTAGTGTTTCAATATAACAGGCTGATTACGCCTGTAGAATTATTTTAATCCGCCTACTTTTAAAACTGTATTGTTTGCTCCTTATATGCTGTTTGAATAAGTTTACTATACGCTTAAAAAACACTTTCAACTATCAGATTAATAATGAATAATGAATAATACATCTAAAATTTGGATGTATGTAGTGGTCAACTAAAATAGGAGACCTCAATCGACATGATTGGTTGGTTTTCTGTCAATTTTGCCTCGAACTGATTGGGCGACAGATAACCCAAACTTGAGTGTAGTCTACAGCCATTATGGTCACCATCCACCCTGCCAGCGTCAGCGCGATAGTGCGGATATGACCGATGCAATCCTGCAGGTGACCGAATAGAAATGCGCCAACTGCCGCAGTAATGTTGACTACCAGCACCAGTTGTAAAATCTCCTGGGTGGTGAACTTTAGCGCCTGGGAAGCATAGATGGCGGTCAGGGTAATCACCGCCGTAATGCCTGCCTGATAAAACAGGCTGCACAGCAAAAAACGACGCAAGTCGGCGAACTGCCGCAGGTGGCGAAGCGTCTGCCACACTTCCAGCCAAGCTTTTCGTAGTGGAGAGGCTTCAAGCCGCGTTCCTTGGCTGGCGCTGGGCACGGCACGCTCGCGCGGCAGCAGGAAGGTCGGCAAACTGGCCAGCGTAAAGACCCCGGTGGTGATCAGCATCGTCACTGGCACGAATTGCGCGGCTGTCTGACCATGCGCTTCGGCCCAGGTAACGTAGAGCAGGCACAGGCCGAGCGTGAGCAGCCCGCCGATGTAACCAAGACTCCAACCCCAGCCCAACACCCTGCCCATGGCGCGAACTTTGGCGATTTCTGGCAGAAACGCCGCAATCAGGTTCTCGCCGCTGCCGAAAAAAAAGTTGGAGGCAATTACGCACACAACGGCGAACCACAGCGTTTCCGGCTGGGCGAAATAGAGCATAGCGGTGAACAGTACGCAGCCTGCGGTGGTAATCACCAGCAGTTTTTTCTTGGCCGCGTGCAGGTCGGCATAGGCGCCAATCGCTGGGGCGCTAAGCACGACCAGAGCATAACGCGGACAGCGTGGCCGTCTAGGCGAAGGTGGCTCACGGCGCGTTGCCAGCGACCACCGCCACGAAATAGGTGTTGAACAGCGCGGTGATGACCACGGTAGTGTAGCTGGAGTTGGCGAAGCCGTACATTGCCCAGGCCCACAATTCGCGCGGGCGAACATCTGAACGCAGGGCTGACTGTGAATGGCGTGGCTTCATTTTCTTCATAAGTTCCTGCGCCGCTTCAAGTGCAGCACCACCCAATATGTCGCCAGCGCAGCAATGATGTGCTTGGCTGTATGGCCGCTAATGATGCCGCCAGTCAGGGCGAAAACTGGGCGGTCGCTGAAGTCGCACAGCAAGGCCAAAAGATAAAGCCCGACGACGACCAGGATGTCGCGGTCGCCACCGTAGCGCGGCGGGTAGCCAGAGCAGCAGCAGGATCAGCAGCATAGCGGTGAGCTGCGTCAGGCCGTAAATCACCCAAACCCTGCGCTTCGCTCCAGCCCCAATAGACGACGCTGCTTAGCCCAGCCGTGGTGAGCAGCGGCAGGCGCAGGCCAGAGGTGAGGCTGACGCGCTCGCACAGAGTCGCGGCGAACCAGGCCATGAGTGCCAGCGCGACTGCCGCCCGATCCCACATCAGCTGGTCGTTGGCTGGTGCCAGGTGATAGAAGCCAGAGCCAAAGCCGACCAGCATGGTGGCGAAAAAGAATAGCACGCAGGGTAGCGCCTCACGCGAATCGATGAAGGTGCGCCGCGCTGATGAACTATAAAGGAAGTGGAGGCCAGCCGCGCCCGCCAGCACGAACAGGGTGTTGGAGGCGGTATCAAGGCAATTAGGCAGGCCGAAGCAGGCACGCTGATCTGCGAAATCGTGGTACCAGAGCGGTTGTGTGATGCGCGGCGGCATCAACGCCACCCCTGCCAGTACCGCCGCCAGCAGCCACAGGCTGAATGTCTTGCTGCGCCGATTGCTGCGCCGCCAGTCCTTCATGTTGCCTCCTCGCGCTGCGCCAGCAGCAGGTCGATTATCCGCCACAGCCGCCACAGGTCGGGGATGTCTTCGCTCCAGAAACGCCACGAAAACAGGTGAGAAATGCTCAGATCGACATGACCGAGGACACGATGAATAAGAGTCACGCGGGACTGGTTCTCTGGCGCGGCAGCGGCAAGCGCTAGGCTCTCTGGGTAAGGGATGAGGTTGTCGTTTTTGCCGTGCACCAGAATGAGCCGCGCTTTGAGCAGCTTCAAATTATGGCGTGCCAGATCAAGGTGTTTGATATCCGTCTGCATGGCCGCAGGCAGCCGTGTCAGCAGTTCGGGAAAGCGTGCAGGGTCGCTGTTGACCGCCAGCGCATACACCGTCCTCGCATCAGTGCTCAATTGCGCGGCAAGGGCAGTGAGATCGGCTTTGGAATCCTGGCTGCGCAGCGCTACCATCTGATCGAATATCCCGCGATCGCGTGCCTCACCGTGTTCCTCTGCCAGGTAGTCCAGGCTGGAGTAGAGTAGCACCATTTTGCCGGTATCGTCAGGGGTGAGGTGATGCCACTTGCCCGCGTACTCGAACTGGCCAGTGGTGAAGAAACGCATCGCCTGCGGCAGGTCGTGGTAACCGCCCAGCCCCACCACGAAGCGTACTTTTTCGCGGATATCGTCTTCCAGCGCGGCGAGAATGGCGGGGCCGACCGAATAGCTGAAGGCGAACATGCCGACGCGGCCATCGGGGGCGAGTTCGGGGCGGCTGGCAATATAGGCGAACGCATCCGCAATTTCACGGACATTCGAAGGACGGATGCGCAGTTGCCGAAACCCGTCGAGGTCGGGCGCCAGCACCGCAAATCTGGCGCGCGCTAGGGTGGTGGCAAAGGCGACAAAACGCGGATCGTCCTTGCTCTGCGGCACCGCACCTGGAACGGCGACGATGGCGGCACGTGGACAGTGCTTGTTATGCTCGACTAACGCCTGTGGATTATCCAATGGGTCATAAAGGGTGCAACCTTCGAGTGAGCTAGGCAGGTAAAGGTCAGCACGGTGCGTGCGTCCTGCTACAGTATACGAAACGGACTGCCGCTGCGGTGCGGCGGTGGTCTGCTTGAGTCTTGATGCACCCTCAACTGCGGCAAAATCCTGCAGCACCAGTGCTGCTTCATAGTGTCGGCTCAAGGCGCAACCCGCCAGCAACAGCAGGAGCGCAGCGGCCATCAGGATGTGTACCGCCCTGCGCAACGTAGGTTTCATCAGGTACCGACTCCCATGGAGGTGGCATACTCCTCCTTCAGTTTTCTGCGCAGGATTTTGCCAATTGGGGATTTCGGCAGCTTGTCGCGGAATTCCACCTGTTTTGGCACCTTATACCTAGTCAGGTTCTCTTTGCAGTGAGCAATTACCGCTTCGGCGGTAAGAGCTGGATCCTTTTTCACCAGATAAACCTTGACCACTTCGCCACTCTTTTCATCAGGTACGCCAATCACGCCGACTTCTTTGACACCAGACAGCAGCATCACCACATCCTCAATCTCGGTAGGATAGACCTTGAAGCCAGAGACTACGATCACATCCTTTTGGCGGTCAATAAAACGGATATAGCCGCGCTCGTCCATTACAACCATGTCGCCAGTGCGTAGCCAGCCATCGGTGCCGAGCACGCGGGCAGTTTCCTCTGGCATGTTCCAGTAGCCGCGCATTACCTGCGGGCCTTTTACACACAGCTCGCCCGCCTCACCCAGAGGCAGCTCGCGTCCCGCCGCGTCGCGTATCTCTACCCTAGTGGAAGGGATCGGCAGTCCGATTATGCCGCTGAATTCTTTGGTATCCAATGGATTGGCACAGACAATCGGAGCGGCCTCAGTCAGCCCGTAGCCTTCAATCAGTGGTACACCCATTATCTGCTGCCAGCGCTCCGCCACCGCGCGTTGTACCGCTGTGCCGCCTGCCACTGCAACCTTAAGCATGCCAGCATTGGCCTCTCGTACTGTCTCGAAATCAGGCGCATGCAGCAGCATATTGAACAAGGTGTTAACACCAGTGATGACGGTGAAACGGGTCTTGCGCAGTTCTTTGATGAAGCCGGGAATATCGCGCGGATTGGTAATAAGTACATTGTTTGCGCCCCATTTCACGAAGGTGAGCAGGTTGGCGGTGAGCGCGAAGATATGGTAGAGCGGCAACGGCGTGATGACTACTTCTTCGCCCTCCTTGAGCGTGCCGCCAATCCAGGCTGAGGTCTGCTCTACATTGGCCACCATGTTGCCGTGCGTCAGGATCGTGCCCTTGGCCACCCCAGTCGTCCCGCCAGTGTATTGCAGGAAGGCGATGTCCTCATTCGTAACTGGCACGTCACTCAGCGTATGACGCGCGCCAAGTTTCAGCGCGGTATTGAATGCCGTAGTAGCTGGCAGACTCCAGCGCGGCACCATGCGCTTGATCCATTTGATGACGAAATTGACCAAACATCTTTTCAGCGGCGGGAATAGGTCGCCGACCTGGGTGGTAATGATGTGGCGCACGGCGGTTTTTTCGAGGGCTTGCTGCAGCGTGTACGCGAAATTCTCCAGCACTATTACGGACGTCGCGCCAGAGTCAGCCAATTGATGTTGCAGCTCGCGCGGTGTATAGAGCGGATTGATGCTGACCACCACCATGCCGACGCGCAGCGTGCCGAACAGTGCCACCGGATATTGCAGCAGGTTGGGCAGCATGATGGCCACGCGGTCGCCCTTGGCTAGACCGAGCTCATGCTGCAAATAGGCGCCGAAATCCTTTGATAGGCGGTCTAGCTCGCCATAGCTTAAAGTGATGCCCATGTTGGTAAAAGCAGGGAGTTCGCGGAAGCGCTCGCAACTCTGTTCGAGCATGTCCTTGAGCGAAGCGTAACGGAAAACATCAACCTCGGCTGGAACGCCTTGCGGGTAGTGCTTTAGCCAGATGGGTTCCATATAGGCCTCCTATGATGTGCTGGTAATACCTACTGCAATGAAAGCCTCGACCCCTTTGCGTACCATCATAACGCCGATGGCGGCGAGCAACAGCATGGCGATCTTGGAAATAATTTTTTCACCCACTTGGCCCAGCGCGCGGCCGATGGTGCTGGCGAAGAAGAACACGGTGCCGGCAATCAGGATGTTGGCTATAATCGCCGCCGCAGTCCAAGCCGCGCCGTACTGGTTGAGCAGCAGCATCGAGGTGGTGAGTACGGCAGGCCCGGTGATCAGCGGCACACCCAAGGGGACGGCACCCAGACTGTTGACATTAACTTGCCACTGCAATTTTTCATTCGCCAGCAAATCGCCTATTGCCAGCACAAATAGCAGAATGCCGCCTGCTACCATAAAGTCGGCCACCGTGATGCCGAGCAAATCCAGTATCGCCGTGCCCAGCGCGAGAAAAGCCAGCGCAACTACGGTGGCGGTTGCCACTGAGCGATAGATGGCTTGACGCACCTTATCCCTGTCCATGCCCTGTGTCAGCGATAGAAATATCGGCATAACGCCGACAGCATCTACCGCCACGAACAGAGGTACGAAACAGAGCCAGAATTCGATCATGCGCTTACTGCTCGCGCACTTCGTGGCGCTGGTTCACAACCAGCACATCGCAGGTCGCCGCTTGGGAAACATTCTTGCTGACACTGCCTAACAGCCATTCCTGCATGCCGCTCATACCGTGCCGACCGATGACTATCAGGTCAGCAGGTAGTTGAGTAGCACGTGCGCAAATTTCCGTTGCCGGGTACCCAGTGACAATATTGTGTGTCATGCGGTTGTCGTGTTGGCCTGTCAGTATCTGGTCTAAATTTTTACCCACTTCTATCAGCGCATCGTTGTGGTACTTATGCAGTCTGGCATCGTTAAGACCTATTCTACGCATACGCGCCTCTTGCACTAGTTCAAAAATGTGCAGTAGTTCTATATGCGCTTCTGGCGCGGCAATACGGGCAAGCGTCGGCACCTCGGCAGATCCTGATGAAAAATCCACTGCGGCAATAACCTGCTGATAGGGTTCATCATTCACGTTTCTAACAATCAGCACTGGGCAGGTAGCCGCCCGCAACAGGCGCGTGGCAGTAGAGCCTAGCAGCAGATTGAGCAAGGTGTTTTCGCGCTCTCCGCGTGCGCCTGCCACAATCAGGCAATTAGCTTTGCTTGCAGCGTAGCTGGCGATTTCCGTGTGAGCGAGACCAATGCGCGTGGCGATTTGCGCTGATATATCAAAGTCTTTTTGTAGCTTGGCTGCAAGTGTATTAAGTTGATCTTTGCTTAGCTCTTGTAGCATGTGCCCAAAATGTTTCTGATAACCAAAAGATAACTCAGTGCTTGTGTATAAATCTAAGGGGTGTACCACATGCATGAGGTGCAGTTCTGCATTGAGTTGTTTCGCAATTAGCGCTGCGCGCTGTACCGCTCGCTCTGCGGCGGCGGAAAAATCAGTAGTAGCGATGATGTGGGTAATGGCGTGCATGGGGTTCTCCTTGATGGTGCCTTCCTGAACGACTTAAACTTCGTCACGCGGTGTTTTACTGCGCATCAGCAACTCCATAAAATCTCCTGGTACTGGAAAGATAATGGTGTTGGTTCTGTCGCCAGCGATGCCACTTAAGGTTTGCAAGTAGCGCAGTTGCATCGCTTGTGGCTTGCGCGCGAGAATTTCCGCCGCTGCCAGCAGTTTTTCCGAAGCCTGAAATTCGCCTTCGGCATGAATCACCTTGGCGCGCCGTTCACGCTCCGCCTCGGCCTGTTTGGCGATGGCGCGCACCATCGATTCATTGATATCCACATGTTTGATTTCGACGTTGGAAACCTTGATGCCCCACGCGTCGGTCTGGGCATCCAGGCTTTGCTGAATGTCCAGATTGAGCTTTTCCCGCTCGGCCAGCATCTCGTCCAGTTCATGCTTACCCAGCACCGAGCGCAGCGTGGTTTGGGAAAGCTGGCTGGTAGCATTCATGTAGTCTTCTACCTGCATAATCGCCTTGCTCGGATCTACCACGCGGAAATACACCACAGCGTTCACCTTCACCGAGACGTTGTCGCGCGAGATCACATCCTGGCTCGGAACATCAAATACCACAGTACGCAAATCTACCCGCACCATCTGCTGGATGCCAGGGATGATGATGACCAGCCCCGGCCCTTTTACTTTCCAGAAGCGGCCGAGTTGAAACACCACGCCACGTTCGTATTCGCGCAAAATGCGTATGCTGGAAGCTATTAGTGCCAGAGCCAACATGAAGGCCGTCAGGCCGCCTAGTTCAAACATAATTGCTCTCCTTTAGTCTATCGGTTTTACTTCTAAAATCAAATCATGCCGCGCCGTGACCCTGACTTTCGCCCCACGCATAAGCGGCACTTGGCTACGTACCTGCCATAATTCACCGTGCACACGCGCCCAGCCTTCAGTTTTAATATCATCCAGCACTTCGCCTTCGGCATTCAACAGTTCTTCTGCCCCTGTCATTACTGGTCGCTTGCGCGCGCGTAGCGCCATGCTGGCAACCATGAAAGAAAACAGCGCAGTAGTAGCCGCTATCGGTACGATTAGCGCCCAGGAAATGCCGTAACCTGGTAAGTCGGTGTCGATCAGCATTACCGAGCCGATAATAAAAGCTACAACCCCTCCCAACCCTAGTGCGCCAAAGCTGGGTATAAAAGCCTCCGACACCATGAGTGCAACACCAAGGATAATGAGTGCCAGCCCCACGTAGTTGATGGGCATGAGTTGCAGCGCAAACAGGGCAAGCAACAGACAGATGCCGCCCACCACACCAGGAAACCCCATACCAGGATTGGAGAATTCATAGAGCAACCCGTAGATGCCGAGCAGCATCAGGATGTAAGCGATGCTGGGGTCGCCGATTACCGCCAGTAGCTTGCTGCGCCAGTCAGGTTCGATGCGGGTGACGGTGAGGTTGACAGTAGCCAGAGTAACTTCGCCGCTGGATAGCTTTACCTTGCGTCCATGCAGTTGTTTTAGCAGATCATCGACATTTTCTGCCACGATATCGACTACCTTGGCCTGCAAGGCCGCCTCGGCAGACAGGCTTACTGCCTCGCGTACTGCACGTTCTGCCCAGTCTGCATTGCGTCCACGCAATTCAGCCAGACTGCGGATATAGGCCGCAGCGTCATGCACAGCCTTTTTCATTTTTGCGTCCTGAGGTACGTTTTGTGTTGCGTCCTGGGACGGGGTGGTGGACGCGGGTTTTTTGCCCGATTTGTCTGGTGTGGCGGGTTTTTCAGGTGGAGTGCCTCCTGTGGGTGCCAGTTCCACTGGCGTAGCTGCACCCAGGTTAGTAGCTGGCGCCATGGCGGCGATGTGGCTGGCATAAAGAATATAGGTGCCAGCACTGGCTGCGCGCGCACCTTTAGGTGATACGTAGGTTGCCACTGGAACAGGCGAGGCAAGAATGGCTTTGATGATGTCACGCATTGAGGTATCCAGACCACCTGGTGTATCCATTTCGATCACCACGAGGCGGGCTTGAGCCTCCGTTGCCTTATTGATACCGCGTACTAGGTAATCTGCAATGGCTGGACTGATTGCGCCCTTTACGGTCAGGACGTACACGCCCCCTGCCTGTGCTGGCAGGGCGTACAGCAAGGACAGGAAAGCCCATATGGTTAATCTAAAAATGGCGGTCATAAGCTCCCTTTTCAATGTGACGCTTGGCACTGAAGGTGTTGTAATAGTTTATGCGCTTTATCCAGCAACAGCTTACTTGCCGTTATCAGCAAGGTGTAGCACATGCACATTTTTGCTTGTGCGCGCTACGACCACAATTTTGTTCAAAATTAAGTATAGCTTCATAGTGGTATTGCGTCACTACGTGCTAACACGTGTAGTAAGCACTGTAAGAACTAATCTACGATTAAAAAGTGGGCTTTGGATTACGCAGGTGTTTCATGGCCCATTAAATTATGGGAATGAAAAGTGTGATATTAACCATACCAAATTTGCAAACCACTGTGATTTAAGGAGTAACAATGAAATACTATGTGCTAGGCATATCTTTATTCTTGGCGGGCTGTTCTACACAAGGGAATGTTTCCGACTCCGCGCCAAAAAATACAGCTGTCACTCAGAAAGTTCAGATCTGCATCGCTTGCCACGGCGCCGACGGAAAAAGCGGCAAAGTTGGCGTACCTCCTCTCGGCAATCGATCCTATGAGGAGCTGGTAAAGGCGATGCAAAAGGTACGTGATTCTTATTCTCCCCAACCATTACTTGGACACGCCATGAGTGATGAGGATATCAGCGACATTGCTACTTACTTCTCTAGCTTCAAATAATTATTTTACTGCGGCATAGATAAAAAGCACTTAACCTATGCCGCTGCAAAGGTCAGCTATTTTGGATGCGGTATAACCAGCCTCGCCGCACTAGCCATTTTTCGATCTCTACCGCAATAAACACCACGCTTGATAAAGCGAAACAAACAGCTAGTTCGCTCATGCTTAATGGTTCGGTTTTGAATATGGGGTTAAATATGGGCACATAGATAGTGACCATTTGTAGCATAAACGTCACGATAACAGCCGCAGCCAATGGGATATTAGACAAAATCCCTATACTAAACGGCGATTCTTTTTCTAAGGATAGTCATCATATGCACTAACTGCGAAATGGTATTATTAACTGTGTAGCAAGCGTTGCAACAATTTACGCGATTCATCCAGCATCAATACACTCGCAGCCACCAACGTGGCCCACAGCCAATCTTCTAGCCGCAAATCTGTAGTGCTAAAAATTGCCTGTGCTGGTGGCCAATGCACTGCCATCACCTGCAAGGCAAGTACGCCAACCAGCGCCAGCCACAACTTACCATTCCTGATAAAGTTGACATTAAAAACGCTGCCATGTTCCACGCGGGCATTGAATACATTAAAAAACTGAAACAGCACAAAGGTCGTGAAAGCCAGCGTTAGCGCGTACTCTGAGCCCTGCGTGTTAAGCCCGTACTGAAACATGAATAATGTGCCGACCATCATGGTGGCACCGTATACTGCTAGGCGGCCAAGGCGCGGTAGCGTAAGAATCTGCGCTGATTGTTGGCGGGGTTTATCAAACATAATGCCTGGGCGGGCAGGTTCAATGCCGAGCGTCATGGCGGGCGGGCCATCCATGATGATGTTGATCCACAACAATTGAATTGCGGTAAATGGTGCGGGCATGCCCAGCAGGGTTGCTGCCAGTACGGTAAGAATCGCGCCGATGTTGGTGGAGAGCTGGAAGCGCACAAACTTGATGATGTTGTCGTACACCACGCGACCTTCTTCAATGGCTGTGACAATAGTGGCAAAATTATCGTCTGTCAGCACTAAAGTAGCTGCTTCCTTGGTCACCGCTGTACCCGTAATGCCCATCGCCACGCCAATATCGGCGGCTTTCAGCGCTGGAGCGTCGTTCACGCCGTCGCCCGTCATCGCGGTGATATGGCCATCTGCACGTAGCGCGTTGACAATTTTAACCTTGTGCTCGGGTGAAACGCGGGCAAATATAGCGATGCCATCAATACGTTGTGCCAGCTCTGTTTCGCTCATTTGATCCAGTTCCGCGCCACTCACTACATCACCTTCTAGGCCTAGTTCGCGCCCGATGGCAGTCGCAGTAATTTTATGGTCGCCAGTAATCATTTTGACCTGAATACCTGCTTGTTTGCAGTGAGCAATGGCGTGCTTCGCCTCAGGACGTGGCGGATCCATTAAGCCTGCTAATCCAAGAAAGGTCCAGTTTGCGCCCCACACCATTAAGTCGCCCGCTGGGTCAAAATCACGTGCAGGAATCACGCACCGCGCCACGGCCAGCACACGCAAAGCTTGGTTTGCCAGATGCGCGTTTTCAGCTTCAATTTTCTGGCGCATATCCGCATCCAGCACCATTTCACCTGACTCGCCTAGCCAGGTGTTGGCGCGCGCCAGTAGCACATCGGGCGCGCCCTTGATGAGCATCTCTACCACCTCGCCTGCATGATGGAATGTCGCCATGAATTTGTGCGCAGAGTCAAAAGGGATTTCGGCAATACGCGGCTGCTCTTCCTGTTCATATTCCGGGTTAATCCCACCTTTTTGCGCGAGCACCCACAATGCACCCTCGGTGGGGTCGCCGATGAGTTGACCATCGCGCACGCGCGAGTCTGTGCAAAGTGCCATTGGCAGTAGCAAAGAACGTAGTTCACGCGCTTGCTTGTCAGAATGGATTTCGCCGTCGGCAATGTAACCTTCACCGCTGACCGTGAAACGGCTTCCCGCGAACCAGCCCGCACGCGCTGTCATCTGGTTCATGGTTAGTGTGCCGGTCTTGTCGGAACAAATTACCGTGGTGGAACCCAGTGTTTCGACGGCAGAAAGTTTTTTCAGAATCGCCCGGTTCTTCGCCATGCGCCACATGCCGATGGCGAGCGTCACTGTTACCACCGCAGGCAGACCTTCTGGAATGGCAGCAACGGCTAATGCCACTGCGGTCATTGCCGCCTCTGCCCAAGGCAGACCGCGGGCAAAATCAAGCGCAAAAACAAGCGTCACCATCACGCCAGCGATAGCGGCGAGTTTTTTACCCAAAGTGTCGAGCTGTTTTTGCAGGGGCGTTTCGCTTTCTTTTGCCGTGGCAATCATGCCAGCCAGCTTGCCCATCTCGGTACTCATGCCAGTGGCGGTGACCAGCAGCTCGGCACGCCCGCGCGTCAGTACTGTGTTCATGTATAACAAATTGAGTCGGTCACCCAGGGGGATTTCGGTTTGATCTATCGCCGCAACTGACTTGCCCACGGCATGAGACTCCCCAGTTAATGCGGCTTCTTCAACTTCGAGATTATGCGCAGCCAGTAGCCGCCCGTCGGCAGGGATACGGTCACCCGCTTCCAGCAAAACGAGGTCGCCAGGAACAAGCAACATCGCGTCCAGTTCAATCACCTGACCATCACGCCGCACGCGTGCACGCGCGGCGAGCATGCCTTTCAAGGCTGCCAGCGTACGTTCCGCACGATGCTCCTGATAAAACCCGAGTGCAGCGTTGAACAATACAACAATCAGAATGACAACGGCATCTTTCAAATCGCCGATAGCCCAGGCCAGTAGCGCCGCAAACAATAGAACGATGACCAGAAAGTTTTTGAATTGATCAAAAAATTTCAGCCAAAGTGGGCGTGGTGCAGCTTCAATTAACCTGTTTTCGCCAAAGTGAAGCAACCGCACTTTAGCCTCGGCTTCGCTCAGGCCGCGAGCAGGCACGACATCCAGAGCCGTAGCAACCGCTTCTGTAGACAGTGTGTGCCAATGATGTTTATTATTGTCCATGATTGTTAGTGTCCCAAGTATTGAATATATAAAGTAGAAACAGCCAAATGCTGATCCGGGTCAGCTCCATTAAAACTTTGCTACACGGACGGTAAATCAGTCCTGTAATTACCAGTGCGCTCATCATCACGGCTGCCAGCACAGTGATGATATGGCTCCAGCTATTGGCTTGGCGGCATTACCAGCACGTCGCAGCCGGCTTCGAACAGCAAGTGTCTGGCCACGCTACCAAGTAGCAACTCTTCCATCTCTGAGGTGTCGTGTTTACCGACTACAAGCAAATCTGCTCCGACTTCCCGAGCCAGATCTGGCAGAACATCCTCTGGCAAGCCATGCTCCAACCGGTTAACTGTCATTGTTTCTGCCGGCAAGGCACGTGCCAGTATTTGCATTTGAGCCTGCGCATGGTGACGGGCATCCTGCCGGTAACGCTGAATGTCTTGCTCTGTGGCGCCGATAAACCGCAGCTTGCTCTCGAACTCTACCGTAAAAGCATGCGCTAGCGTGAGATCGGCCTGAGGGGCAACACGGCAAGCAAGATCTACCACCGCACTGGAAAAAGGCGAAAGATCAACCGCCGCCATCACCCGCTGATACGGTGTGTGCGGAGCCCGCCGCACCACCAGAGTGGGTTGTTGCGCTTCGCAGATGACGTCCTCGGCTGTTGCGCCTAGGAAAAACTCACGTAATGCTGTTCCTGTAGCGCCCACCACCACCAAGTCGGCATGAGCATCATTAGCCGCACGCGCAATGTCATCATGCGGGTTGCCTACCACCAGGCGCGGATTGACAGTGATACCGTATTCTTTGACGAGATTTTCGGCAGTTTGGCGCAATTCCGCCTCAAAACAAGCCAGCAACGCTGAATTGTTGGGGGCGCTGCCATGCAGCAATAGCTGCCACAACCGCTCCAGCGCCAAGCCACTTACCACATGCAGGAGCGTCAGCTCCGCGTCGTGTTCCGCCGCCAGCATGGCAGCACGGCGTTCGGCAAAAGTGTCGGTTTTGCTAAAATCGGTGGCCACAAAAATGTGTTTCATGTTGAGGATTCCTTTCCTTTCAAAGTGCAATATCCAGCCGTATTTTCTCTACTTATCCCGTTCCACTTCGAGTACGGGTTTGTAGTCCCAATCCCGCACGTCCTGCAGAATCAAGTCAATGTCGCCGGTCGGGACACGCAGCATCCGCAGCGCCGTTGCGCCAAGACGCAAACTCGCTTCAATTGCTTCCGGATACGCATGGGTGGCCCCGGCGTCGATAAGTCGCGTGCTCGATTCGAGATCCCGTGCCCGTGCGATGACCGGTACGTGAGGGCAACTGCTGCGCAGAACCGCAACTGTCCGTAACGCATGGCTGAAGTCATCAACCGTGATCACGACCAAGGAGGCCCGTTCCACATGAACAGCCGCCAGCAGTTCTGGATCGGAAATATCGCCATAAAGAACCTGATGACCATCGGCTCGTCCCTGGGCCACCCGTTTCGGGTCGGTGTCGAAGGCCACAAACGAGACACCACTCGCCTGCAGCAGCACGGCGATGGTGTGTCCGACGCGTCCATAACCGCCGATCAACACCTGCGGCTCCAGCGCGTCCAGTAACTTGTCAGGTATATCTTGAGCCGCATTGCGCTGCGTTCCAGCTAGTCGGGTTGCGATGACTTGGTTGAATCGAATCAAAAAGGAGCCGGCGATCATCGAGAACAGGACGGATGTCAGTGCTATCTGCCCCAGCTGCACATCGACCACATTGGCATAGAGGGCAATGGCCAGCAGGGCAAGGCCAAATTCCCCTCCCACCGCCAGCAGCAATCCAGTGCGCCACGCCGTCAAAGCGTCGATTCCGCTCCTGCGCACCATCACCATAACAATCAGCGTCTTGCTCGTCAGGAGGAGAAGTGTGCCGAGCAAGGCCCAGTGCCAGATGCGAGGCAGGGCAGCCGGATCGAACAGCATGCCGATGCCGATGAAAAAGAGCCCGAGCAGGACATCGCGGAAAGGTCGTATGCTGGATTCCATCTGGTGACGGAACTCGGTCTCGCCCAGCACCATCCCGGCCAGAAACGCGCCGAATGCCAGCGACAGGCCGAGGCTGCTGGTCGTCCAAGCCGCCAGCAATACAACCAGCAACACCGCCAGGGTAAACACCTCGGCGGATCGACGTTTGGCGACCAGATGAAACAGCGGGCGCAGCAACCAACGACCCACATAGAACACCAGCGCAAAGGCAAGCACAGCTTTTGTCATTGCCCACCCCAGAGCGCCCGCCAATACATCGGCGCCGACCGCCATACCCAGCACGGGTATGACCACCAGAAAAGGAGCGGCCGTGACATCCTGGAAAATGGACATCGCGAGTCCGAGTCGGCCGTGGGGACTGTTCTCTTCGCCTTGCTCGGTCAATTGGCTGCCGATGATGGTAGTGGATGACTGGGCAAAGACCGCGCCAATCACGAACGCGGCAGCGGCAGGCAGCCCCGCCAGCCACGTCACCACACCGACCACGGAGGTCGTCAATAACACCTGCGCCGTGCCAAGACCAACGACTTGATGCCGCAGTGTATGCAACTGCGGCAAGGAAAAATTGAGACCGATCGTGAACAGCAGGAAGACCACGCCGAACTCGGCCAGCGCCTTGATCTCCGGCACATCGACGGTAGGTCCTATCGTATGCGGTCCGAGAATCACGCCGACCAGCAAATACCCGAGACTGGTGGGGATATGCAGGCGCTGAAACGTGACCGCAACAGCGACCGCAACGCCCAGAAGCATGAGGATTTGTGCAAGATGCTCCATCATGCAGAATGCTCCTGCCATGATTGAGTCAGACCCGATTTATCATTAGGGCAAGTATGAGTATTATGCGGCATTTTTCTCTAGTTTTTGTATACAGATTTTAGCTAAATCAGCAGGAATATGGTTGTTGATTTTAACATGCCTGCGAATTCGATTGTAAAGCCACCTCAATATATTCAAACGTCACTTGTTTTACCTCGACTCTGGTTTTAAATTTATAGTGATGCAAACATTCTGTTTTAAGCTTGCCACTTCAGGGCTCCCGATTGAGCCAGCGGTTCAATGCTGGCCATATATGCGGCAGAATGATGAGTGCGACTGTACCAGTTGCCAGATTAAATGTGGTGTGAACAAGGGAAATCTGCTGGTCGGCAACTATATTAATGGTGAGAATCATGCCGATAATCGGTTGCAGCAGGGTCGTAAATAGCAGCACGCCGAGCACATTGAAGCTGGTATTGAGCAAGGCGAGCTTGCGTGAGACGGTATCCAGTGCTGTGCTCGCTAATAGCGCCGTAGAGGTAGTGCCTATGTTGGCCCCGCTATCAGCCAAACGGCCACTTCTGGCGCGATGAGACTTTGCTGCACGGAGAGTACCGCCAGACCTGTTACCACCGAGGACGACTGAACCAGCGCAGTCTGCAAGGCGGCGAACAGAAGCGCGACGATGGGTGAATCAAGGAGTTCGTGCCAGTCAGTGAGCATTGGGCTGTGTGCCACTGGTGCCAACCCCTGCGAGATGAGATCCAGCGCCAGGAACACCAGTCCGAAATAGAACAGCGCCTTGCCATGTGGGCGCCATGGGCGAGCCGGCAAGCGGCCATAAGCCGCCGAGCGTAACAAATACTGCGCCCAGCCCAACAATCTTCATCGCCACCAGCCTGGCAGTGAGTGTAGTTCCCACGTTAGCACCAATCATTACCGCAAATGCGCCACGGTCGGTGAGTGTGCGATTGTGCGCTAAACCCACGGCCATGGAGGTAACCGCTGACGAGGATTGCACAGAGCCGTACTGATGGCGCCAGTGTGTGCCCCATACAAATCGGTATGTGTCAGCTTGTGTAGTCGTGTGCGCAGACTATCGCCGCCAATCCGTGCTACCCCCTCAGAAAACGAAGCCAAGCCGTGCAGGAATAGCATGATCGCGGCTATGATTGAGAAAATCCAAGTGAGTAATGGCGTCATGGGAAGCGCTTAGTGTCTATTTCATTGTCCACGTAGTTATTGACCATGTTGAAATTGAATCCATGTATTGAGAATGAACAACAGGAATAAACCTAAGCTGATCCATGTGAGATTTAACACGGCGCGTCGCTGCGGCCGGAAAGTAAAGCCAACGATCACCAGTAAACTCATCATGACAGCGGTAAAGGCAGTAAGCGCATGACTGGCATCTACACTGGCAAGCAAGGGGCCTTTGGTGTAAAACAGGTCGTCCACAGCTAGAATAAGAATGTTAAATATGTTGCTGCCCAGCAGATTGGCAATGGCCATGTCTATGGCACCGATGCGTAGTGCCGAAATGGTCACTGCAACTTCTGGTGCGGAAGTGACTGCAGCAACTAATAATGTGCCGACGAAGCTTTGCCCCCAGCCCATCAGTTCGGCGATGTCTGCGGCAACAAAAGGTAACCAGGAACCTGCCGCTATCACCGCCGCCGCAGCCAGAGAGTAGCCAGTAATCGCTTGGCGTAGAGTTACTTGGGGGTAGCGCTCTGTGGATGCCTCGGTATAGTCGTTTAGCGTGCGTTGCTCATAACGATGTATAGACCGCATTGCAGCAATGTAGACCAGCACAATGAACGGTGAATATAGCCCCACATGCCATAGCGCTGGACTCACCCCTGCGTGATCAAGCAGCAAGCTGAAACCCGCGAGTGCAATCAACAGCGCTCCTAATGCAGCAGATAAAATATGGCCTTGTGCGGCGCGACTATAAATAGTTTCTCGTTTATACAGTGCGTCTAGAATCACTAAAATAGCTAGATTAAATACGGCGCTGCCCAACACGTCACCAACAGCAATATTGGGCGCATTAGCAATAGTAACTGCGGAAATGCCAGTCACCAACTCGGGCAAAGAAGTAGTCGTAGCCAGCAGAATAAGCCCGACCCAAGTGGCTGACATGCCTGTTTTTTCAGCAATCATGTCGCCGTACCGCGAAAGATAGTAACCAGCAAAGCCAATGACAGCTAGGCAGAGTAGAAGTTGTAGCCAGAGTGTCATGTTTAATTCCTGCTTATATCCGTAACTAGCCTTGCAATCTCGGCTTCTTCATCGGCAGGGATGATTATAACTGGTTTGGATGAAGATGTGATTAATACTGTTAAGTGTGACTGATTTGCCTTTTCATTCAGATAGAACCCAAGAAACTCCAACTGCTCGCAAATGAGAGCACGTACTTGGGCAGAATGTTCGCCGATACCACCCATAAATACCAATCCATCAACACGCTCGGTAATTTGTTTGATTGCTTCAGCCTTAAATTCAGCTCTATATCTGATACCCTTCATTAAACTTTCTCCGTTTCAATTTCGACATTATGATCTGTCTATCAAAACGGGTGAAGTCCTAAAAGTAGTCAGCCACAGATAACCAAAAGTAGGCTACTCTAGGCGACATAGATTTAGACAGATAATCAATGAGCTGCAGAGGCCTTTTTGTACACCTGATGGGTTAATATAAAAATCATGACAATACATTGTTTTGTCAGTGTTAATCTGTGTACATCTGCGGCTAATAGCCGTTTTTAGGTTTAACTGAATTAAGGTATAAGACTATACATGCACCCTCCACCTTCCTCATTCCATGCCACCAACCCTCCAGATGTGGGGCGGTTGCTAAGTATCGTACGCGAGCTTGCGTGCGAGCTACGGCCAGGCGCGAACGATATGAAACGCCTTACTCTCGATCATGCGCTGGAGCGTGATTTCGGTCTGGACAGTCTGGCGCGGGTGGAGCTGCTGGTCCGTATCGAGCGTGAGCTTGGGATAAAGCTAGCCGAAGCAGCCTTCGCCGAGGCCGAAACGCCGCGCGACTTGCTGCGGCAAATGGCGGGCGAAGCGCATGCTGGAACACCCGCTTCAGCCGAAGCACCAACAATGGCAGAAGCTGGGATCGAGCATCCGCCGCGAACCATCGCCACCCTGATTGAAATGCTTGACTGGCATGTCGCGCAGCACGGCGACTCGGTTCACATCACGCTTTATATTGAGGAGGAGCGCACGCAGGACATCACCTATCGCATGCTACAAACCGAAGCCAAGGCACTGGCGGCTGGCCTGCTCGCACAAGGCTTGAACGCTGGAGACAAGATTTCCATTATGCTGCCTACAGGGCGCGAATTTTTTGCTGCTTTCTA
This sequence comes from Burkholderiaceae bacterium, assembly GCA_043749575.1. GTDB lineage: Bacteria > Pseudomonadota > Gammaproteobacteria > Burkholderiales > Burkholderiaceae_C > Pseudaquabacterium. Next base: position 19,342 of record JAYVDE010000598.1, read on the forward strand.
CGGTGCGCTCTATGCCAGCTGCGTCCCAGTGCCGTTGTACCCGCCAGCGCGCCCGTCGCAGCTCGAGGATCACATACGGCGCATCGCCGGCATCGTCGCCAATGCCGAGGCCGTCATGCTGATCACCGATGACCGTGCCAAGGCACTTGGTTATCTGCTGCGCGCGCAGTGCGAGGCATTGCGGCACGTCGCCACAGTGGAAGAACTTTCCAGCCACGGCATGCCGATAACTCTGCCCAGACCAAATGCGCAGGACATCGCCTTCCTGCAATACACCTCTGGTAGTACTGGCAACCCCAAGGGCGTGGTGCTGACCCACGCCAATTTACTCGCCAATCTGCGTGCGATGGAGCAAGCTTCAGGCATCACTTCTGCGGACACCTTCGTGTCCTGGCTGCCGCTATATCACGACATGGGGTTGATTGGCGCCTGCATGGGCAGCCTCTGCATCGGCTTCCGGCTGGTGCTGCTGTCGCCGCTGGCTTTTCTCGCCCGCCCCAGCCGCTGGCTGTGGACCATTCACAAACATCGCGCTACCGTTTCAGCGGCGCCCAATTTTGCCTATGAGTTATGTGCCAACAAGCTCGACGAGCGCGACCTCGGCGGCCTAGACCTGAGCTGCTGGCGTTTGGCCTACAACGGCGCCGAGCCAGTCAGCCCAGAGACCATCGCACATTTCACCGCGCGCTTCGCCCCTTGCGGCTTTCATCCAGATGCCATGACGCCAGTCTATGGACTGGCTGAATCCTCGGTCGGACTGGCCTTTCCGCCGCTCGGGCGCGGACCGCTGATTGACCGCGTGGAGCGCGCCGCGCTTTCCGACATGGGCATCGCTCGCGTAGCCGCAGAAGGCGATGCGCATGCACGGCGCATCGTGTCCTGCGGCCAAGCGCTGCCCGACCATGCCATCCGCGTTGTCGATGCCAACGGCCGAGAACTGCCAGAACGCACGCAAGGGCGCGTGCAGTTTCGCGGGCCGTCTGCAACCAGCGGTTATTTCCGCAACCCCGAGATAACGGCGCGCCTGTTCGATGGCGACTGGCTCAATACTGGCGATCTGGGCTATCTCGCAGCAGGAGAGCTATACCTCACTGGGCGCGAGAAAGACATCATCATCCGCGGCGGGCACAATATCCATCCGCAGGAACTGGAAGAGGCAATCAGCCAGATACGCGGCGTACGCAAAGGCGGCGTGGCGGTGTTTCCAGCCACCGACGCGCGCATCGGCACGGAGAGACTGGTGGTGCTGGCCGAGACGCGCGAAACAGTATCCACAGAGGAGCGCAGCCAGATACTGGCCGAGATCAACAACCTTGCCGTCGATCTAATCGGCATGCCAACCGATGACATCGTGCTGGCGCCGCCGCGCACGGTGCTGAAGACCTCCAGCGGCAAGGTGCGCCGTGCCGCCTGCCGCGAACAGTACGAGCGCGGTGAGTTGATTAGTGTACAGCGCGCCCCGTGGCGGCAGTTACTGCGTTTGGCTGGTGTCGGTGCTGTAGCGCAGACTGGACGTTGGCTCAAGCAAAGCGCTGGATGGGCGTGGAGCGTCTGGGCCTGGGCGGTGTTTGCCAGTATCGTACCTGTCGCCTGGCTCCTGATCGTACTCGCCCCAGTACTGGCGCTACGCCGGCACATCTCTAGGACATGCGCGCGACTCGCGCTGATGCTAACTGGCCTGACACCCAAAGTGGAAGGCTTGCAGCACCTAGCTGGCGATACCCCGTGTATCATAGTAGCCAACCACGCCAGCTTCCTTGATGCCCTCATCCTCACCGCTGTGCTGCCACCCCGCTTCGCCTACGTCGCCAAACAAGAACTGCTGGCCAAACCAGCCGCCAGCATTCCGCTGCGTCAGCTCAAGGCCGCCTTTGTCGAACGTTTCGACAGTGCACGCGCCGCCGAGGATACGCGCGGACTGGAGGCGAGATCTCGCGCTGGCGACTCGCTGGTGTTTTTCCCAGAAGGCACTTTTCGGATCCAGCCTGGGCTGCTGCCGTTCCGCATGGGCGCATTTGTGGCCGCCGCGCACACTGGCGTGCCCGTAGTGCCTGTTACCCTGACTGGCACTCGCACCCTGCTGCGCGGCGAAGAGTTGCGACCGCGCTACAGCAAACTGCAGATACTGGTCAGTAAACCATTATCCGCGACAGGAGAAGACTGGCAAGCGGCATTGCAGCTGCGCGAGACGGCGCGCCAGCAGATTCTGGCGCGACTGGGTGAGTCTGATGCGGCTCTCTAGCAAAGTTTGTGCGGTATGATATTTTCAAAGAAAAACACCATGAACCTAGAAAAAGCAGTTAGCCGTTTTTAGGATGAATGGAATAGGTAAAATGCTGTCGAGTCTGTTAACTATTCTGGCGCTGGTTTATGGCGGCATTGCCGCGCTGCTATTCCTGTTTCAGGACAAGCTGGCCTATTACCCGCAGATTGGCCGCGAGATGCTATCCACCCCGCGCGACCACGGCCTGGACTACGAGCCGCTGACCCTGACCACGGCGGACGGCGAACGGCTGGACGCCTGGTTTATTCCGGCGCCCCAGA
>JAYVDE010000599.1:0-3330 GCA_043749575.1 Burkholderiaceae bacterium
CAACGCGGTGATCCGCGCCGTCACGCTGGCTCTCACCCAAAAGGACGGCACCCGCGTCACCGGCATCCGCCGCGGCTTTCTCGGCCTGCTGACCCGCGAAACCCTGCCGCTCGACCGCGCCGCGGTGGCCGGCATCCTGGCCCAGGGCGGCACCATCCTGGGCAGCCACAACCGCTGCGACCCGTTTCACTACTTCGGTGCCGGCGGCGCCGATGTGTCCGACCAGGCGATGGCCTTTGTGCGCGAGCTGGGGCTCGACGCGCTGGTGGCCATCGGCGGCGACGGCACCATGGCCATCGCTCACCGGCTGGCGGGCCTGGGCTTGCCGGTGGTCGGGGTGCCCAAGACCATCGACAACGACTTGTGCCACAACGACCGCAGCTTCGGCTTCGACAGCGCGGTGGCGGTGGTCGCCGAGGCGCTGGGCCGGCTGGAGACCACCGCGCGCAGCCACGGCCGGGTGATGATCGTCGAGACCATGGGCCGCTACGCCGGCTGGATCGCGCTGGAGGGCGGCGTGGCCGGCGCTGCCGACGTGATCCTGCTGCCCGAGCGGCCGTACTCGATGGACGCGGTGTTGCGCCATTGCCAGGCCCGCGAGGCCTGCGAGGGCTACACCCTGATCTGCATCGCCGAAGGCGCGCGTCCGGTCGGCGGCGGCTTGACAGTGGCGCAGACGATTGCCGACAGCCCCGACCCGCTGCGCCTGGGCGGTGTCGGCGCGCTGCTGGCCGCCCAACTGCAGCCGCGGCTGCAGAGCGAGGTGCGCGCCACCTTGCTGGGCCATGTGCAGCGCGGCGGCTCGCCCACGCCCTTCGACCGGGTGCTGGCCACCCGCTTCGGCTGGGCCGCGGCCGAGTTGCTGCGCCAGCGCCGTTACGGCGTGATGGTGGCGCTGCAGGGCGACACCGTCACCCAGGTGGCGCTGGCCGAGGTGGCCGGCAAGAACCGGCCGGTGCCCGACGACCACCCGCTGCTGGCGGCGGCCGAGGGGCTGGGCATTTCGTTGGGCTGATCGGGTTTGCGCTGAATCAAAACCGAGCAGAGCGAGGCTGACCCGCCTTGCGTCGGCGCATGCCGGGCCGGCGCCGGGCGGCGCCTCATGGAGGCCTTGAATTCAACAGGAGCCCCCATGCACGCCTTGCGCGACTTCTTAACCACCGACTACGGCCTGCTCAGTGCCGCGGTGACCGCCGCACCTTGTCGATGAACGTGTCCTTCACGCGCTACGCCACGCGCCACATCCGCGAGGATGGCGAGCGCGCTGCCCGCGAAGCCGCTGGCCGGTAGGCTGCATCCAGCCCCGCCCTGCTGCCCCCAAGGTGCCGTGCCTTCGGCCGTCGCACGGTCGTCAAGTCAACGACTTGGTTCTTGCCGCGCCACACGGGTCTACCCGCACCGCGCACGGCTTGACGCGACTGCCGTGCAACGGCGCCGCCGGTCACGCGACAGCCCGCCGGCAGCGAGCCAAAAGGCGGCCGGCCATGGGCGACCGGAGTCGGCCACTTCCAGACATCCGATCGGCAGAAAGATCGCCACGTCAACGACCGGAATGAGTGCAAAGCCGCCATAGGCCGGCGGCGACTCGAAGGTGCTACATCGTCCAAAGCGGTGGATCGAGGGGGCCCGGCCGCTTCACCATAGGCAGTCCCCACGATGGGTGACTACCACCTGTTCGGGGGTGGGGCGGACGAACGGCATTGCCTGACGCCCCCGACCCTGATGTAATCCGGTTTCGTTCGGTACATTGGTTGTCTCCATCATTCCGACGGGTTTCAGAGCACTCCTATCAATGACCGAGCTGAACATGCATAAAGATTGCCGTCCCGTGAACTGCCTACCGGTCTTACTCTACGGCCTTTTAATGACGGTGGCCTGCGGCGCAAAGGCAGGGCTGGTTGCGACTTCTACCGCTGGCTATGCGGAGCCACACACCGATCCCATCACGTCCGCGTACGGCCCTACCTCGACAGTTAGTTCAGTGTCGATCAGCGGCCCGCTCGGAGCGGCTGCCGCAACCGGCAGTGCTGCGGCCTCCTACGGTGCGCTGCACGCCGGGTCGACGTCCGTCGTCGGTGGCGACGGGCAAGCCCGCGGCGGTGCGACCTCTGCTTGGATCGACAACGTGACATTGTCCAGCTCTAGCATCGGTGCGGTTACGGGGCGCGGCACATTTGACCTGTCGGGCGCGCTCAATTCCCGCGTCGGTGGCACAAGCACGGCCGCATTTGCGAATTCAACGGTCGGCGTGTCTGTCACGGTCGGAGGGTTGCAGGTGCTCAGCATTGGTGCTCAGTTGCTACACCGCAACAGCAGCAATAGTGCGTATGACATCGACACTGTTAGCGTTTCCGGTCTCAATGTCTCGTTTCCGCAGAGCAGCGTGGCAGGCTTGTATTCCTTCGACATGCCCTTTACCCTGGGGACCCCGTTTGTCTTGGCTGCGACTTTGACCGCGGAGACTCGAGCATTTGGATCCAGTGGCGTGGATGACGTAGCGGCCAACAGCGCCTTTGCTTCCACCGGTACCTGGGGCGGCATAAGCTCTGTACATCTGGCCGACGGAACTGTGGTGAGCGATTTGAGCGTCAGATCGGATTCAGGATTCGACTGGTCACACGCCTTTTTGCCACCCGTCCCTGCGGTGCCGGAGCCGGGCACCTTTGCTCTATTCATGGCTGGGCTCGGGCTCACGGGGTGTGCCGTGCGCCGGCGAGCGAGGGTGTAGGCACCTAATTGCAACGGCCCCCGCGACTTACCGTTCTTTCTCCTCGGACGTATAGGGTCTCAAGCGTTGGTTTAGGTTGCGTTGGGGTCAGTGCCAGGGAATGGGGCCTGTTTGAGAGCGGTGTCGGTTACCGAGCCGACCGACCGACCGCTCAAGGGCGCCGATTCAGAGCGCTTCTAGGTCAGCAACGAGTCGGCAGCGCCAAGTCGCAGCCATCACCAGCAGACGTTTATCCGCGCGCATGTGCTGACCGGGCCGCACGAGCCGCTCTTGCTCGCCTCTTTCAAGTCTGCCGTGGTGATCACGGCCTCAAGCCGGCCGCCCGCAGTCCAGGCCCGCCCGAGGGCGGGCCTGGACTGCGGGCGCGCGGCTTGAGGCGGTGATCACCACGGCGGTGATGAACGAGGCGGCCAAGAGCGCCTGGTGCCGCGAGCATGGCGTGTACCCGGCCGAGTTGGACAAGTGGCGAGCCAGTTGCACCACGGCGCTGGCCGACCCCGAGGACGCAAGAGCCAGCCCGCAGGCCACGCGTGCCGACCGCAAGCGCATCAAGGAGCTCGAGCGCGACTTGCTTCGCAAAGACCGGGCGTTGGCCGAGACGG
>JAYVDE010000600.1:0-3329 GCA_043749575.1 Burkholderiaceae bacterium
CTGGGCTGCAAGGCGCAAACCACAGCCATAGCCCAGCTATGGCGAGGATTTGCAACGCCGCAGACCGCCCAAAACAGGGCTGACCGCGCCGCGCGGGACTTGTTCAGCGTTGCCCTTGGGCGCAGTGGGCTGCTTCACGCGCTGCGTGACAGGTACTCGAAGGCGCGATCAGGGGCTGACATGTACCAGGCTGCCACGGGTCAGTGCATCAGTGCATCAGCCGCCGTTGTCGTCGGGCTTGCCCGCGGGCAACACCAGAGCGGCGAGTGTGTTGGCCGACGCGATGAGCAGCGGCACCGCCTGATGGCCCTTGGTCAGCGCTGATGCCAGCAAGGCCATGTCGCGCACGTACTCGTGGATCATGAAGTTCCGCAGTTGCCGAGATGCCATCCAGTCGGCCGCCGGAACGATCCAGCCCAGACGCTCGGCCCGCATCAGATTGTCGATAGCCGGCCCCACCGGCTCTGCCAGCCAGGCCACAGCACCAGCGGCAGCAATTTGTCGCCAATGGTGTCCTGCAGGCGGCCGAAACGCGCGACAAAGGCATCGACGCGCTCAGCAAGTTCAATGTCCTGGCGCAAGCTGCTGGCGCGTTGGCTGTCCATGGCTGCGGCAAACAGCCGACCATCGGTGATGCGCAGCAGATCGGCCTCGGCCAAGACGGTCTCGGCCAGGAATCGAAGCTTGGCCCCAGGGGGGTGACGCAACGCGTTGATGCTGGTCACAGCACAATGCCTTCGGCACGGGCGGCACGGATCAGCGGTGAGTCCACAGTTTGCGGATCAGTGACCAGGACGTCGATCTTTCGTTCCCCAAGGGCAAGCTGAAGTTTCGCGCCTGTGCGCAACGACACGGCCAGTTTGTCGCCGGATGGCTCGGGCAGCTCAATCAGCAGGTCGATGTCGCCGCCGCGCAAGTCGTCGCGGGTGCGCGACCCGAACAAGGACACGCGTGCATGCAAACCCGCCACTTCGGTGGTTACCCGCCGAATGGCCGCCGCTTCCTGTGGGGTGATGCGCATGGTTTTGGATTCTAGGGTTTGCCCAGCAAGGCTTCACAGGCTGCCAGGCGCTGCTCAGGTTGATGTCGGCGCGGTGCAGTGGGGTCCGCAGTCACTTCGGCGCCAGCCGGATCGCCCCATCCAGCCGGATCACCTCGCCGTTGAGCATGTCGTTTTCGATGATGTGCTTGACCAGCTTGGCGTAGTCGGCCGGGGTGCCCAGCCGGCTGGGAAAGGGCACACCGGCGGCCAATGCGTCTTGCACCGACTGTGGCATGGTGAACAGCATCGGCGTGCCGAAGATGCCCGGTGCGATGGTCATGTTGCGGATGCCGTTGCGCGCCAGGTCGCGGGCGATCGGCAATGTCATGCCGACCACGCCGCCTTTGCTGGCGGCATAAGCCGCCTGGCCGATCTGGCCGTCGTAGGCGGCCACGCTGGCGGTGCTGATCAGCACGCCGCGCTCGCCGGTGGGTTCGGGCGTGTTCTTGCACATCGCTTCGGCGGCCAGCCGGATCATGTTGAAGCTGCCGACCAAGTTGACCAGGATGGTCTTGCTGAAGTTGGCCAGCGGGTGCGCACCGTCTTTGCCCACGGTCTTGATCGCCGGCGCGACGCCCGCGCAGTTGACCAGGCCGAACAGCGGGCCGAGGTTCAGCGCCGCGGCCACTGCGGCCTGGCCGTCGGCTTCCTGGCTGACGTCGCATTTGACGAAGACGCCGCCCAGTTCAGCCGCCAGCGCCGCGCCTTTTTCGGCCTGCAGATCGGCGATGACGACCTGGGCGCCTTCACGTGCCAGCGTGCGGGCAGTGCCTTCGCCCAGGCCCGACGCGCCGCCGGTGACGATGAAAACCTTGTTGGCGATGTCCATGGTGAAACTCCTTTGAGAGGTAGCGAAAAACGAGAAGGTCGGACGGTAAAACGGCCACGCGGGGCGTGGCCGTCAGGCTGGGCGGCAGTGGCCGCGGCGGCGGCTCAACCGGCCAGTGCCGCCATCGCGCGGGCGGTGATCTCGTCGACCGTGCCCAGCCCCAGGATGCGCGCATAACGCGGCGCCTGAGCGTCGCCGGTAGCGGCCCAGCCGGCGTAGTACTGCACCAGCGGGCGGGTCTGGGTCTGGTAGACGTCAAGCCGATGGCGCACGGTGGCTTCGCTGTCGTCGTCGCGCTGGATCAGGTCTTCACCGGTCAGGTCGTCCTTGCCGGCCAACTTGGGCGGGTTGAACTTGAGGTGGTAAGTGCGGCCCGACGGCAGATGCACACGCCGCCCGCTCATGCGCTCGATGATGGCGCTGTCGGGCACGTCGATCTCGAGCACCACGTCGAGCTTGACGCCGGCGGCTTTCATGGCATCGGCCTGCGGCAGGGTGCGCGGGAAGCCGTCGAACAAAAAGCCGTTGGCGGCGTCGGGCTGGCTGATGCGTTCTTTGACCAGGCCGATGATGATCTCGTCGCTGACCAGGCCACCCGCGTCCATCACCTGCTTGGCCGCCAGGCCCATCGCGGTGCCGGCCTTCACGGCCGCACGCAGCATGTCGCCGGTGGAAATCTGGGGGATACCGTACTTCTGGCAGATGTAGCTGGCTTGTGTGCCCTTGCCGGCACCAGGTGCCCCCAACAGGATCAGTCTCATCCTTGCCTCGTCGTTTTATGTGGATGGTGGCGCTTGTCTGCGGCAGGCAAGGCCTCGCTCGGCAGGACCGCGCTGTGTCAATTTCAAATTGAGAATAGCACGCCACTCCCTGCAGGAAACTGACGCGCCGGGCCGGCTCGGCCGCTGCGAAACCGCTCAGGCCGCCGCGAAGATCGCCCGCACCCGGGCCAGGTCTTCGGGGCTGTCGACGCCCGGGCCCGGCCGCTTGGCGCTGACATGCACGGCGATGCGCTCGCCATGCCACAGCACGCGCAACTGCTCCAGTGATTCCAGTGTTTCAAGCGGCGCCACCGCCAGCGCCGGAAAGCGCCGCAGGAAGCCGGCGCGGTAGGCGTACAGGCCGACATGGCGCAGCGGCGGCGGATCGGTCGGCAACTGGTGGATGCCTTGCGCGAAACCGTCGCGCCACCAGCCGATCGGCGCACGCGAGAAGTACAGCGCGCGGCCCGCCGCATCGAGCACCACCTTGACCACGTTGGGGTTGGTGAACTCGGCCACCTCGTCGATCACATGGGCCACAGTGGCCATCACGCAGTCGGGCCGCTCGCGCAGCAGCGCGGCGCAGGCGTCGATCATGGCCGGCGCTATCAGCGGCTCGTCGCCCTGCACATTGACGACCATGTCGTCGCCGTCCAGCCCGAGCTGCTCGCAAGCTTCGGCCAGGCGGTCGCTGCCG
>JAYVDE010000601.1:0-9047 GCA_043749575.1 Burkholderiaceae bacterium
CACACCGTCATCAACCTCATCATCTTCGTGCTCGCGATCTACGTCGGCTACCACGTCGTCTGGACCGTGACGCCGGCGCTGCACACGCCGCTGATGGCCGTGACCAACGCGATCTCGGCGATCGTCATCGTTGGCGCGATGCTCGCCGCGGCGCTCACCGAGACGACGCTCGGCAAGTCGATGGGCGTGCTCGCGGTCGCGCTCGCGGCGGTCAATGTCTTCGGCGGCTTCCTCGTGACGCGGCGAATGCTGGAGATGTTCAGGAAGAAGGAGAAGAAGGCCGCGCCCGCTGCCGCGGAGAGCGCCAAGCCATGAGTCTCAACGTCGTCACGCTGCTGTATCTCGTCGCCAGCGTGTTCTTCATCCAGGCCCTGAAGGGCCTGTCGCATCCGACGACGTCGATCCGCGGCAACATTTTCGGCATGACCGGCATGGCGATCGCCGCGCTGACGACGTGCGCGCTGATCGTCAAGCTGATGGAGTCGTACCAGCTCTCGCCGACGATCGGCCTGGCCTGGGTGCTGCTCGGCCTGGTCGTCGGCGGTGGCTACGGCGCGTGGCGCGCGAAGACCGTCGAGATGACGGCGATGCCCGAGCTGGTCGCGTTCTTCCATTCGATGATCGGCCTCGCGGCAGTGTTCATCGCCGTCGCCGCGGCGGTCGAGCCGTACGCGTTCGGCATCGTCGCGCGACCGCTCGCTGGTGCGGCGATCGATCCGATCCCGAGCGGCAACCGGCTCGAGCTGATCCTCGGCGCGGCGATCGGCGCGATCACCTTCAGCGGCTCGGTGATCGCCTGGGGCAAGCTCTCGGGCAAGTCGAAGATCCGCGTCTTCCAGGGCGCGCCGGTGAGCTTCAAGGGCCAGCACTATTTGAACCTCGCGTTGGCGATCGCGATGCTGGCCTTCATCGTCGGCTACACGCTGACCGAGAGCCGCGTCGACTTCTACCTCGTCCTCGCGCTCGCCTTCGTGCTCGGCGTGCTGATCATCATCCCGATCGGCGGCGCCGACATGCCGGTGGTGGTGTCGATGCTCAACAGCTATTCGGGCTGGGCGGCGGCGGGCATTGGTTTCAGCCTGAACAACGCGATGCTGATCGTCGCCGGCTCGCTGGTGGGCAGTTCGGGTGCGATCCTGAGCTACATCATGTGCAAGGCGATGAACCGCTCGTTCTTCAACGTCATCCTGGGCGGTTTTGGTGGCGAGGCGGTCAGCGCGGGCGGTGTCAAGGCCGAAGCCCGGCCGGTCAAGACCGGCAGCGCCGACGACGCGGCGTTTGTGCTCGGCAATGCCGAAACCGTGGTCATCGTGCCGGGCTACGGCCTGGCAGTGGCGCGCGCCCAGCATGCGGTGAAAGAGCTGGCGGCCAAGCTCACTGAAAAGGGCATCACCGTGAAGTACGCCATCCACCCGGTGGCCGGCCGCATGCCCGGCCACATGAACGTGCTGCTGGCCGAGGCCGAGGTGCCTTACGACCAGGTCTTCGAGATGGAAGACATCAACGGCGAGTTCGGTCAAGTCGATGTGGCGATCATCCTGGGCGCCAACGACGTGGTGAACCCGGCTGCGCACATCAAGGGCAGCGTGATCTACGGCATGCCCATTCTCGAGGCCTACAAGGCCAAGACCATCATCGTCAACAAGCGCAGCATGGCCGCCGGATATGCCGGGCTGGACAATGAATTGTTCTACCTCGACAAGACCATGATGGTGTTTGGCGATGCCAAAAAGGTGGTCGAAGACATGGTCAAGGCGATCGAATAAGGCGGCGTACGGGTTGGCCGATACAAGGGGGCTTCGGCCCCCTTTGCCGTTTCAGCGGCCAATCGTGCGTCGACGCGAATCAGCTGGGTCGTCTACAATATTCACCTCAGGGGTGAACAAAAGATGGAAATCGGCTTCACCAGCGAGCGACTGAAGAAAGCCTGCGAAGCCTCGGGTGAGCGCAAGAAACGCTGGGGCGAGCCCGCCGCTGGCAAGCTCAAGACCCGGCTCGACGACCTGGACGCAGCGTACAGCATGGAAGATATGCGCAAGCTGCCCGGCCACTGGGAAGAACTCACCGGTGACCGCAAGTGTCAGTTCTCGTGCCGGCTCGCAGGCGGCTTGCGTCTCATCGTTCGCCCCACCCGCCAGCCGTCGCCGGCCAAACCCGATGGTGGGCTCGATTGGCGGGCCATTGACCAAGTGACCGTCCTCGAAGTGGTGGACTACCATGACTGAAACCTTGTTGATCTATGCCCCCCGCGAGGTGTCCCCGCCTGGCGACACGCTGCGCGATCTGATGGCAGAGCGGTCCCTGAGCCAGGCCGAGTTGTCGCGTCGGCTGGGCCGCCCGACCCAGGCTGTCAACGAGATCGTGGCTGGCAAGAAGGAGCTCACCGAAGACACCGCGCTGGAACTGGAGCGCGTGCTGCAGGTGCCCGCGCACTTCTGGCTGGCACGCGAGGCGCGTTACCGCGAGTACTTGGCACGCCTGCGCGCCGTCGAATCGAACAAGGCGCATCTGCCCTGGCTGGAAGGCTTTCCCTTGAAGGCGCTGCAGGATGCTGGCGTGCTGCCCGCAGGCCGACTGGTGTCGTCCTTCAAGGAGCAACTGGTGGAGCCCTTGCTGCGCTTCTTTGGGGTGGCGTCACCCGAAGGCTGGGCAGCCCAGTACCAGCAGCTGCAAGCCCAGTTTCGCCGCGCCAAGCCTGCGCAGCAGACCGACGTGGCGGCCATCACTGCCTGGCTGCGCATGGGCGAGCTGGCCGCGGCACGCCTGCAAACCGCCGACTACAGCGCTGATGCGCTGGAGGCTACGCTGCCGGCCATGCGGGCCTTGAGCCTGCAGCCACCCGAAGCCATTGCCCCCGGCCTCACGCGCTTGTGCGCCCAGGCGGGCGTCGCGCTGGTGTTTGTGGCGGCGCTGCCGGGCACCCACGTCACCGGCGTGGCGCGCTGGGTGGCTGGCAAGCCGCTGATCCAGCTGTCGCTGCTGGGCAAGTGGAACGATGGTTTCTGGTTCAGCTTCTTTCACGAAGTGGGGCATGTGCTCAAGCATCCGGCGCGCGCGGTGTTTCTCGACGATGCATCGTCCGGCGACACCGTGCTGTCGGCCGAAGAGCAGGAGGCCAACCGGTTTGCCACCGAAGTGCTGGTCCCGCGCGCCCGCCAGGCCGAGCTGCAGCGCCTGCCGCTGACGGCCGCCGACATCGAGGCATTTGCGCAAGACCTGGGTTTGCACCCCGGCATCGTGGTGGGCCAGTTGCAGTATCGGGGCCGGGTGGGCTACGGCCACGCGCTGACCCAGCTCAAGGCCCGCTACACCCTGGGCGCCGGCCAGCGCTGAACGCCCCCGCTGCCCACTCTCGATTGGCTGAACCGCGATGCCGCCTTCCGCACCGCCGCCCCGGTGCCCACCGGGTGCTGCGGCCGCACCGTGCGGCGCCGGCTGCGGTGGGGGCGGCGGCTGGGGATGACGCGGCCGGCAGCGGCAGCCTGCTGATCCATGGCGACAACCTGGACGCGCTGGCCGCGCTGCTGCCCTTCTACCGCGGCCGGGTGAAGTGCATCTTCATCGACCCGCCCTACAACACCAAGAGCGCGTTTGAGCACGACGACGACAAGCTGGAGCACAGCCAGTGCTTGTCGATGATGCTGCCGCGGCTGCAGTTGCTGCGCGAGCTGTTGAGCGAGGACGGCAGTATCTGGGTGACCCTGGATGATGCCGAAGCGCACTACTTCCGCGTGCTGGGAAACGAGGCCTTCGGCCGCGCCCAGTTCATCATTGACATCGCGTGGCGCAAGCGCGACGGCCCGCCAAATGACCGTAAGGTTGGCGCTGTTCACGACCATTTGCTCGTGTGGGCCAAACGGCGGGACAGCTCAAGCAAGAAGACCTTGGCCGAAGTCGGCTTCAACCTGATGCAGCGGACGGAAAAGGCCGACGCGCAGTACCAGGTGTTTCGGGAGCCCAACGGGCCCGATCCAAGAGGGCCATTCCGCAAGATCGATACAACTGCAAACGGTAAGGGCGGCCGCTTTGTGCAAAGTCTGTACGTTCCCATCCGCAATCCCTACACGGGTGAAGATGTGATGCCACGCAAGGGAACCTGCTGGCGGCACAGCAAGGAAGAAATGACCAGGTTGCAGGAGGACGGCCGTCTGTATTGGGGCGTCAGCGGGACAGCAACGACTCCGATGCGAAAGCTGTTCAAGTCTGAAGCCAAGGCTGGTATGTCATCGCCGAGCATCTGGGACGACGCAGGCCTCAATCAACATGCCAGCGCTGAGATGGAGAAGTTGTTCGGCGAAAAGGCCGCTTTCGAGACGCCAAAGCGTGAAGCGCTGATGCAACGCATCCTGCACATCGCCAGCAACCCCAACGACCTCGTTCTAGACAGCTTCCTCGGCAGCGGCACCACCGCCGCCGTCGCGCACAAGATGGGCCGGCGCTGGATCGGCATCGAGATGGGCGAGCACGCGCTGACCCATTGCCTGCCGCGGCTGCGCAAGGTGGTCGACGGTGAACAAGGCGGCATCAGCGCGGCGGTGGGCTGGCAAGGCGGCGGCGGTTTCCACTGCCTGCAGTTGGGCGCGCCGCTGTTCGACGCCGACGGCGAGACCCATGCCGAGCTGCGCTTTGCCGATCTGGCCGCTTTCTTGTGGCTGCGCGAAACCGGCCAGGCGCTGGCCGCCGTGCCCCGCGACGGGTCGGCCACCCCGCTGCTGGGCCGGCACGACGGCACCAGCTACTGGCTGCTGTTCAACGGCGTGCTGGGCGACCGCCGCCCGGCCAGCGGCAACGTGCTGACCAGCGACGTGCTGGCCACCCTGCGCGCCCTGGGCTGGCCCGACGGCCCCAAGGTCGTCTACGGCGAAGCTTGCCGCCTGGGCGCGGCGCGGCTGGCGGCCGAAGGCATCACTTTCAAGCAATTGCCGCACGCGGTGCCGCGCTAAGGCAATGCTGACCGCACCGCGAGGGACTTGTTCGGCGTTGCCCTAAGCTTGCGGTCTCACCATCCCTCTGCCGAGGACTGCCATGCACACCACCGTCGATGAACTCGTAGCGCTGGCCCGCTTGTTGTCGCCCGACGAGTTGGCGCTGCTGATGGTCCGGCTGCAGCACGAGGTGGCGCTGCCGCCGGAGCCTGATGTCGAAGCCGCCTGGGCGGCCGAGATCCAGCGCCGCATCGTTGTGATGAACCGGGGCGAAACCCAATTCCACGACTGGGAGGTGGTGCGCAAAGACCTGGGCCTGGCGTGAGCCGCACGGTCTTCAGCACCGAGGCCCGCGCTGACCTGCGCGACGCGCATGCCCACTATGCCGCCATCGATGCCCGGCTGGCGCAGCGGTTTTCACTTGCGGTCGAGCACGGGGTGGGCCGAATGGCGGCGTCGCCCAAGCGCTGGCCCGAAGTGGCGGCCGGCGTGCGACGCTGTCTGCTGGACAGCTTTCCGTACTCGCTGGTCTACCGCGTGCAGGGCCCCACCCTGCGGGTGATTGCATTGCTTCACCACCGCCGCCAGCCCCGTGACTGGGCCGGTGATCACTGACCCATGACCAGCCTCACCCTCAAGTGTTACCAGGACAGCGCCCTGCTGGCGCTGGAAACCTACTTGCGCGCGGCGCGGCTGCTGGGCGCACGCGCGGCCTTCGAGGCCCAGACCGGTTACGGCTACAACCCCGAGCCGTTTGGCGACACGCCTTGTGTGTGCCTGCGCATCCCCACCGGCGGTGGCAAGACGCTGCTGGCCGCGCATGCGGTGGGCCGCGTGGCGCGTGAGTGGCCGGCGATGGGCCCGGCCAGCGGCCCGCGGCCGCTGGCGCTGTGGCTGGTGCCCAGCGACACCATCCGCACGCAGACGCTGGCGGCGCTGGCCACGCCCGGCCACCCGTTCCGCGAGGCGCTGGCCCAAGGCTGCGGCGACAGCGTGCGGGTCTGCGACCTGGACACCGTGGCCACCTTGGCGTCGCAGGATTTCGACAGCCACGCCGTGGTGGTGGTGGCCACGATCCAGAGCTTTCGCATCGAAGACGCCGAGCAGCGCAAGGTTTATGCGTTTTCCGAAGCCTTCGAGCCGCACTTTCGCGGCCTGCAGGCGGCGGCACTGGGGGTGCTGCTCCCGCCGGACCATCCGACGGGTAGCAAGTTACGTGAGGCAGCAGGTCAGCACGGGTAGCAAATCTGATGAGTCAATGCGTGCCCTAGGCCACGCGGCGCAGCCACCCGGCGCTGAACAAGGCCTACGCCCATGTCACCGAGGCCGAGACCGGCATGGCCGCCAACGCGCTGGCCGACCGGCTGATCGACGGCATGGGCTTCGACCCGCTGGACATGGCGTCGATGATCGCGCCGCAGCTGCCGTTCGAGTTTCGCGACGACGGGCCCTTGTTCGCCAAAGCCGCTTTCGCCGCGTTCGACCTGCCGGCACTGGCGGTCGAGTTGCCGCCCGGCAAGGCCTTGCCGCCGCTGGTGCAAGACGCGGTGACCCAGGGCTTAGCCACCCTCAGCACCGATGGCAACCGCCAGCGGCTGCAACTGCGCGGCGCCGTGCCGGACGCGCTGGGCGAGGCGCTGGTGGCCGCGCAGAAGGGCAAGCAACGCGAGCAGGTGGCGCAGTAGATCGAGCGCCACAACGCGCTGGTGGCGGGCGCGCAGGCGCCGGCCCACCGCGGCGAAACCTTCGTGCCGGTGCCCCGGCTCTGCTACCGGCCGCGCCAAGGCCCGAACCAGGGCGAACTGGCGCTGCTGGAACGCGAAGCCGTGCTGGAAACCGTGGACTTGAACCTGTTGGCACAGCCGGTGGCGTTGGCCGGCTTCACGCTGGCCGAGCAGGGCACGCCATGGGTGCTGTACCTGGACGGGCAGAAGCTGCGCGTCGGCCGGGGCGATGACCTGCAGCTGACGCAGGATCAGGTGGCCAACACCGTCACCGACCAAGACTTGGCGCGCTGGCTGGCGGCCGAGCTGCAGCAGCCGTCGCGCAATGAGGCGGTGGACATCCTGCCGGCGCATTTGCGCGCCTTTGCGCTGGCGGCGGTGCACCACCTGGTGCACGACCAGCACGTGCCGGTGGCGCAGCTGGCGCGCCACCAGTACCCCCTGGTGCAGCGCCTGGCCATGCACATCGCCGGTATGCGTGACCAGGCGACCAAGGCCGCGTTCACCCAGCTGGTGCTGGACGGCGGCTGGGAGGTGGTGGCCGGGCCGGCACATGAATTCCGCTTCGACCCGGCGGTCTACCCGGTGCCTGGCAACCAGCGCTACCAGGGCAAGTTTCGTTTCAGCAAGCACTTCTACCCGGTGCTGGCCGATCTGGCAGACGGCAGCGAGGAGTGGCGCTGCGCGATGGCGCTGGACGAGCAGCCGCGGGTCAAGCACTGGGTGCGCAACCTGGATTCAGACCCGGTGGCGGGGTTCTGGCTGCCGACCTCGTTCGGACGTTTTTACCCCGACTTCGTATGCCAGCTCACCGACGGCCGGGTGCTGGTGGCCGAGTACAAGGGCGATCACCTGCGCGCGGTGCCCAAGGAGATCGAAAAGCGCCAGGTGGGCGCGGTGTGGGCCGAGCACAGCGCCGGCCGCGCGGTGTTTGCCATGATCTACAAGCAGGAGCGCGGCATGACGATGGCGCAGCAGATAGCGGCCGCGCTGGGCTAGCTGCGCGGGCCGATCAGCCCGCGCAGCTGGCGCTACGGGCGGGTGCCCGGCGCGCCTCAGCCTCTGCCGCGCCACCGCTGCGCCAGCAGGCCCACCGCCGCCAGACCAGCCAGCAGCAGGGCCCAGGTCTGCGGCTCGGGCACCGGTATGGCCGAGGTGACCCAGTGGCCGTCGGTAGCCAGGCCGTTGCTGGCGGTGAAGCCGTAGTGCACGGCGCTGCCGTCCAGGCCCAGCGCGCCGAAATCGACCGCCGCCGCCACCGAGAAGATACCGAGGTTTAAGTGCTCGATGCGGCCGGTCAGCACGCCGGCCTGGTCGTTGTTTCCCGAGGGCAGATAGTCGACCTGGGCGTACCACTGGAAGTTCGGGTCGCGGATCGCATCGCCCAGGCCGGTTTCAGTGGCTGCCAGCGGCGCCACGCTGCCGCCCGCCAGGATCTGCAGGCTGGGCGACACCGGCTCGCCGTCGAAGTGGAAGGTGTCGATGGCGAAGGCCACGCTGGCCGGGTTGAGGTTCTCATAACCCAGGCCCGAGCCACCGCCGCCCAGGCCCGGTGCGGCGGCCAGCGTGAAGGTCATGCCGTCACCGCGCAGGCCACCCACATTGCTGGGGATGAAGAAGTGAAAGTCGAAGTGGAAGGCCTGGTTGAAGTCCATCACCAGCGCGGTGGGGGCAAAGCCGCTGCCGGCTTGGCCGCCGGTGCCGGTGCTGGTGAGCGCCAAGTTGCTGTAGGTAAAGCCGTTGCCCGGGGTCTCGTTGAGGGCGTTGGCGCTGCCGGCCAGGGTCCAGCTGGTGAAGTCGGTCAGGCCGGTGGCCAGGCTGACGCCTTGCTGGGCCTGGGCGGTGGGCAGCAGGCCCAGCGCCAGCAGGGCGGTGATCGAGAGGGCAGGGATGCGCATGGCGGGTCTCCGTGGGTCGGCGGGGCTGATGGGCGCATCCTGCGGCTACTCCGTTAGCCCAGCGTTAGCGCCAAGGCCCGGCAGGGCCCCTCGAACCGGGGGGTGGCTGCCGGTGCCCTGCCAGTTCAGGCGCGGTCGCCCGGAGGGCCGTGCAAGGCCAGGCGCACGGCTTGCGACAAATCCAGCGCTGCGCCTTCGCGCCACCAGCGCGCCACGTCGGCCGCGCCGCACTGGCGCTCGCACAGGCGGCGCACGCGCTGCAGGTCGCGCTGGTCGGCGGCGCTCAGCGGGCCGGTGACGCTGCGGCTGTGGACCTCGGCAAAGCCCATCAGCCGGGCAGCGGCTTCGGGCTGGCGCTGGTGGGCCCAGGGCCGTGGCAGGTTCCACAGGCCATAGACCAGCGGCCAGGGCTCGGCGGCGGCAAAGGCGGCGGCGATGCAGGCGCGGTAGGCCTCGGCGGCCGCGGGCCAGCGGCCCAGGCGCGACAAGGCTTCGCCGGC
>JAYVDE010000602.1:0-8963 GCA_043749575.1 Burkholderiaceae bacterium
GTAAAACGCTGCCCAGTAGCCCATCCGACCGCGGTAGACGTTGTGCGTCAGGTGGTCGACGAGCGTCAGGCCGTGGCCCACCGGATGGCGGTCGACGCCGTCGACAAAATTGAAATCGATGTCGTAGATCGAGCGGCCATCCTCGAAGCGGTCGATCAGGTAAAGCGGCGCGCCGCCAATGCCCTTGATGGCCGGCAGGCGCAGCTCCATCGGCCCGGTCGGGATGTCGATGGGCTGGGCGCCCAGCGCCAGTGCCCGCTGGTAGGCCTGGTGCGAATCCTTGACCCGAAACGCCAGCCCGCAGGCCGACGGGCCATGTTCGGCGGCAAAGTAGGCGGCGATGCTGTGCGGCTCGCGGTTGACGATGAAATTGATGCCGCCCTGGCGGTACAGCACGACATCCTTGGACCGATGGCGGGCCACCAGCGTGAAGCCCATGCGTTCGAACAGCGGCTCGAGCAGCTGCGCAGTGGGCGATGCGAACTCGACGAACTCGAAGCCCATCAGCCCCATCGGGTTGTCGAACAGATCGGCCATGACCGTGCTCCTGTTGGTGTTGACCGCCGAGGTGTTTGCAGACCCTGGGCGGCGGTGTCTACTGCCGCGCCGGCAGCGCGAAAAACCGGACGCGCGCTCTGGTTGTTAGGCGCTCGTGCATAAGAAAAAGCCGCGTCGCGCTGGCGGGTTCGCATCACGTTGGCAAGGGGCACGAGCCGGTCGAGCGCATGGCCGCAGGATACAGGCGCGATTCGGTTTGACCAAGCCGGACCAGGGGCCGCACTGGCGGTCGCACTGGCGCTCGCAGTGCCGGTCGCAGTGCCGGTCGCGGTGCTGGAATACCAGCCTGCACGGCAAGTCGTTTTTGTTCCTGGCCGGCAGACCTGGGACCGGGTCTGCCGGTGTGCAGTCAAGCCCTGCTGTTGGCCTTCACCCGGCGCACATCGGCGACCTGCAAACCGCAGGACGGCATCGCGCTTAGGGTGTTGCACCAAGCGGTTGCCCTGGCCATTCAGGCTATATTGAGCCCCGTCGCAGCAGGCCTGGTGAGCCGCGTCTCACCAGGCCGCTTCCCGAAAAACAGTCACAGCGTCCCAGCGTCACGTCGCTCGGCCGACTGGAGGTTACAAGAGTGGATTACGCTTCCCAGCAACGGAAACCGGGCAAACACCCGATTGGCCTGATCGTGGTCGCCCTGTTGCACATCGTCCTGGGTTGGGCCCTGGTCAACGGCCTGGGCCGCAAGATCGTCGAGGTCATCAAGGCGCCGATCGAGACCAGGATCATCGACGAGGTGAAGCCGCCGCCGCCGCCGCCGCCCGAGAACCTGCCGCCGCCGCCCAAGATGGCACTGCCGCCGCCCTCCTTCGTGCCGCCACCCGAGGTGCAGGTGGCACAGCCGCAGCTGGCTCCGACCATCACCGTGACCCGCGAGGCCCCGCCACCGGCGCCGGTCACGCTGTCGGCGGCGGCCCCGGCACCTGGCCCCACGGCCCCGGCCCCGGCCCCGGCCCCGGCCGCGCCCAGGCCACAAGCCGTGGCCGCGCGGATCGACGTCAGCAGTTGCGACAAGCCCGAATACCCCGCCGCCGCCTTGCGCGCCGACGCGTCCGGCACGACCAAGATCCGCTTCACGGTCGACGCCGGCGGCAGTGTTTCCAAGGCCGAGGTCGAGCGCGCTGCCGGGGTCTCGCGCGAACACCGCCTGCTCGACCGCGCCGCGGTCGATGCGCTGAGCAAGTGCCGCTTCAAGCCCGGCACCGACGATCAAGGCAAACCGGTGGGAGGCACCACGGTGGTCGACTACGTCTGGAAAACCGAATAAGCCGTTTCTCGCCCAAGCGACCACCCGTGTCGCCGCCCTTCCTGTTCACCGTCCCCTGGCCGCACCGCTGGCGCGACCACCGATCCCTGGAGTCACCATGTCCCTGAGCAAACTCGTTCGCGCGCCGCTGGCCGCGGCCCTGCTGGCGCTTGCCGCCTTCGTCACCACCGCGCCCAGCCCCGCGCTGGCCCAGGCCTCGGCCCCGGCAGCCGAAGCGGCTGCGCCCGCTGTGGCAACCGCTCCGGTGGTCACCGTGGTCAAGGAAGAAGTCGCCAACCCCTATGGCCTTGACGCGCTGTGGTCACAAGGTGATTTCGTTGCCCGCGGCACGTTGATCATCATGATCATCATGTCGATGGCCTCCTGGTACGTGATCTTCACCAAGCTGTTCGAGCAGAGCAAGATGCTCAGGGCCGCCAACAAGGTGGGCGACAGCTTCTGGAAGGCCGGCACGATGAAGCAGGCCGCCACCACCTTGGCGGAGGGCAGCGCGTTCCGCTACATCGCCGAGCAGGGGGTGCAGGCCGATGACCACCACGAGGGCACGCTGGTCGAGCAGATCGACCGCCACACCTGGATCACGATGAGCGTGGACCGCGCGGTGGGCAACATCAACAGCCGCATGCAGGACGGCCTGGCCGTGTTGGCCACAGTGGGCTCGACCGCGCCGTTCGTGGGCCTGTTCGGCACGGTCTGGGGCATCTACCACGCGCTCACCGCCATCGGCATCTCGGGCCAGGCCAGCATCGACAAAGTGGCCGGCCCGGTCGGCGAGGCGCTGATCATGACTGCCTTCGGCCTGGCCGTCGCGGTGCCCGCGGTGATGGGCTACAACTGGTTGATCCGCCGCAACAAGCAGGTGATGGAGCGGATCCGCGCCTTCTCGGGCGACGTGCACAACGTGCTGCTGTCGGCCAAGCGGTAAGCCGCCATGTCGATGACGGTCGGCGCCGCCGATGACGCAGAAGACGCGATGGTGGCGTCGATCAACACGACGCCCCTGGTGGACATCATGTTGGTGCTGTTGATCATCTTTCTCATCACCACTCCGGTGATCACCCAGAGCGTGAAGCTCGAACTGCCGAAAGAGCGCAACGTGCCGACCCAGACCAAGCCGGAGAACATCCTGCTGGCGGTGAGCAAGGATGGCGATGTCTACTGGAACGCACGCCGCATGCCCGACACCGAATCGATCGTGGCGGCGCTGAAAAAAGAGTCGATCAAGGACCCGCAGCCCGAGGTGCACATCCGCGGCGACCAGGACGCCCGCTACGAGAGCATCGGCCGTTTGGTGGTGGCCTGCCAGCGTGCGGGCATCGCCAAGGTTGGCTTCATCACCGAACCGCCGCCCAATCAATGAGCCCCCGGGTTCCGCGCGTTCCGGATTTCCCTTTAGGGGGTTGGCGTCAATCTCAGGGCAACCCGGCGATCAACGCCCGCGCCCGGTAAGTGAGTGACGGAGAACAAACATGTCAATGCAAGTAGGCGAAAGCGGCGATGACGACGCGCCGATGATGGACATCAACACCACGCCCTTGATCGACGTGATGCTGGTGCTGATCATCATGCTGATCATCACGATCCCGATCCAGACCCATGCGGTGAAGATGAACATGCCGGTGGGTCCGAGCGCCGCGCCACCCAAACCGCCCGAGATCGTGCGCGTCGACATCGATTTCGACGGCACCATCGGCTGGAACGGCACCATCGTGCCCGACCGCACCGACCTGGAGAACCGCTTGGCCCAGGTGGCTGCCCTGTCCGACCAGCCCGAGCTGCACCTGCGGCCCAACAAGCTGGTGAGCTACAAGGTGGTCGCGATGGTGATGGCCAGCGCGCAGCGCCTGGGCGTGACCAAGATCGGCCTGGTCGGCAACGAACAGTTCATGAATTGAGCGACACGATGAACAAGCTGTCGTCCCTGGCGGCGCTGCTGTTGTTGGCGGGCGCAACCAGCCTGGCGCAGGCCCAGGCGCTGCGCCCCGAGGTGGGCAAGCCGCTGCAGCAGGCCTACGACCTGATCAAGGCCGGCAAGGGCCGGGAAGCGCTGGCCAAGGTGCGCGAGGCCGAAGCCGCGCCCAACAAGACCGCCGGCGAATCGCTGCAGATCGACCGCATGAAAGCCGCCGCGGCGCAGCGCGCAGGGGATTCGGGCACGGCGATTCAAGCGCTCGAATCGCTGTACGCCAAGGCGCCGGTGGGCGAACAGGGCCAGGTCGCCGAGCAGTTGGCTTCCGCCCACGCGACGGCCAAAGACAATGTCAAGGCCGGCCAGTGGGTGCAGAAGGCACAGGCCGCCGGCAACAACAGCGCCACGCTCAAGCAGTTGCAAGCCTATCTGCAAAGCGCCAACGGCGATTTCGCGGCCGTGGCCAAGGAAGCCGCGGCGGCGGTGTCAGCCGCCGAGCAAGCCGGCCGCAAGCCCGACGAGGCCGACTTGCTGCGCCTAGCTGACGCCCAACAGCGCAGCGGCAACCTGGTCGGCCAAGCCACCACGCTGGAAAAGCTGCTCTTCAGCTACCCGAAAAAAGACTACTGGGCGATCTACCTGTCGCGCCTGCAGCGCAAGAGCGGCTTCTCCGACCGTTTCTCGCTCGACGTGATGCGCTTGAAGCTGGCCACGGGTTCACTGAGCAAAACCGACGACTTCATGGAGATGGCGCAGCTGGCCTTGCAGGCCGGTTACCCGGCTGAGGGCAAGGCCATCGTCGACAAGGGCTTCGCCGCCGGCGCGCTGGGCACGGGCGCCGAGGGCGAGCGCCACAAACGCCTGCGCGACCTGGCCAACAAGGCCGAGGCCGAGGCCAAGTTGTCGATCGATCCGCGTGCCGCCACCGCCTTGGCAGCCAAGGAAGGCAACGACCTGGTGCAGATCGGCTATGCCTACGCGACGATGGGCCAGGCCGACAAGGGCATTCCGCTGATCGAGCAAGCCATTGCCAAGGGCGGCCTGAAGCGCCCCGAGGACGCCAAGCTGCGGCTCGGCCAGGCGCTGCTGCAAAGCGGTGCCAAGAACAAGGCCAAAGCGGTGCAAACCTTGCGCAGCGTGCAGGGTGCCGATGGCGCCGCCGATCTCGGCAAGCTGTGGGCGCTGGTCGCCAACACCTCCGGTTGAGGCGGCCAGGGCCGATCCGCAGCGCCGAACTACAGGGCTGATGTGCAGCGCGGATCGGCAAGACCGCAAGGCAGCGCCGGGGCCGGCCTCGGCCACAATCGCTGGGCAGGGTGACCCCCTGCTTTTTTTTGGCCCGGCGACATTGCCCCCCTTTGTCGCCATTGCCGCCATTGCCCCCATTGCCCCCCACTGCCCCCAATTCCCTGAAAGCCCGCTCCGAACCATGGCCCTGCCCTTTGTCCAAGCCCTGCCACACGGCATCCATGTCATCGACACCGGTTTTCACCGGCCGCTGTTCGACGCCTCGTTCCTGATCGTCGAAGACGGCCGTGCGGCCTTCATTGACACCGGCACCAACTTTGCGGTGCCGCGCCTGTTGGCGGCACTGGACGACCTGGGCCTGCCGCGCGACGCGGTCGACTACGTGATCCCCAGCCATGTGCACCTGGACCATGCCGGCGGCGCCGGCCTGTTGATGCAGGCCTTGCCGCGGGCCAAGATGCTGGTGCATCCCCGTGGCGCACGCCACATGATCGACCCCGGCGTGCTTTACCAAGGGGCGCTGGCGGTCTACGGCCAGACCGCGATGGACCGTGAGTACGGCACTCTGGTGCCGGTGCCAGCCGAGCGGGTGCAGGCCACCGACGACGGCATGACGGTGCACCTGGCCGGCCGGCCGCTGCAGTTCATCGACACGCCTGGCCACGCCCGCCACCACCATTGCCTGTGGGACGAGCGCAGCCAGGGCTGGTTCGCCGGTGACACCTTCGGCCTGAGCTACCCCGAGTTCGATGCCGCGGGCAGCGCCTGGGTGATGCCGACCTCGTCGCCGGTGCAGTTCGAACCCGAGGCCTTGCGGCAATCGATCGAACGCCTGCTGGCGCGTTCACCGCAGCGCATGTACCTCACCCACTACGGCCGGGTCGGCACCAGCGCCGACGATGTACGCCGCCTGGCGGGCCTGCTGTTCGAGCAAATCGATGCGATGGTGGCACTGGGCCAGTCGTTGCGCGATGCGCCCGATCGACATGAGACGATCAAGTCGGCGATGCAGGGGCTCATACGCGCGCAACTGCAGCGGCACGGCGCGCCGGACATCGACGCTGGCATGGCCGGCCTGGCGCTGGACATCGAGCTCAACGCCCAGGGCCTGGCGATCTGGCTGGACCGCCCGGCCGACATCAAGCGCTGAGACTGGGCATCGGCCGTCTCGCCTGCCCCGCCATCACGCCACCCCCATCCCCAAATTTCGAGGTATCCAAGATGCGTTTGCTACACACCATGCTGCGGGTCGGCCACCTGCAACGCTCGATCGATTTTTACACCCAGGTGCTGGGCATGGACCTGCTGCGCACGACCCAGCGGCCCGAGCAGCAGTACGACCTGGCCTTTGTCGGCTACGGCGGCAACCCGGGCCAGGCCGAGATCGAGCTGACCTACAACTACGGCGTCGAGCGTTATGAGCAAGGCACCGCCTATGGCCACATTGCCGTGGGCGTGCCCGACGTGACGGCCACCTGCGCGGCGGTGCGCGACCGTGCCGCGGCACTGGGCGGCGCCGTCACGCGGGAGGCCGGCCCGGTGAAGGGCGGCAGCACGATGATCGCCTTCATCACCGACCCCGATGGCTACAAGATCGAACTGATCGAGCGCCGCGCCGACTGAGCGCGAGGCCCGGGTGGCCGCGGCCTGACAGCGGCACCTTCAGCGCAGCGCAGCTCAGCTCAACTCAACCGCGCAGTGCCATCGCCTCGCGCGCCAGCCGGGTGATGCGCGCCCAGTCACCCGAGGCCACCGCATCGGCCGGGCTCAGCCACGAGCCGCCGCAGACGCGGACATTGGGCAGCGCCAGGAACTGCGGTGCAGTCTCCAAGCTGATGCCGCCGGTGGGGCAGAACACGGTGTCGGTGAACGGCCCACCCAGGGCCTTCAGCATGGCCAGACCGCCGGCCTGCAGCGCCGGGAAGAACTTCAGGAAATGCAGGCCATCGGCGTTGGCCGCCATCACCTCGCTGGCGGTGGCCACGCCCGGCAGCAGCGGCAGGCCGATGCGCCGGCAGGCGGCGCCCAGCTCGGCGGTGTAGCCGGGGCTGACACCAAAACAGCTGCCGGCGTCGCGTGCGGCCTGCGCGTCGGCGGCCGAGCGGAGGGTGCCCGCCCCCACCAGCGCCTCGGGCAAGGCCTTGGCAATCGCCGCTATGCACTGCAGCGCCACAGGGGTGCGCAGGGTCACCTCCAGCACCCGCACACCGCCGGCCAGCAGGGCTTCGGCCAGCGGCACCGCATCTTGCACCCGCTGCAGCACGATCACCGGGATCACGGGGCCGTGGCTGGCCAGGCTGAGGGGGTCGATCATCGGCGTCTCCGGTTCATCCATAGGGGTCGGTGGGGTGGCGTCACAGCCAGGTGACGGCGCCTTCTTCGGCGCTGCGCACGGTACGGCGCATGCCACCAAACAAGTCGCGGCCCAGATCATGGGTATTTTCTTCGGCCTGCGCGGCGCCCAACGTGGCCAGCTCGCGTGCCGCCCACTCGGCAGCATCGACCAGCGCGGTCAGCGTGCCGGACACCGCGTCCAGGCGGATCAGGTCGCCATCGCGCAGCTTGCCCAATGGGCCGCCGTCCAGCACCTCGGGGCTGACGTGGATGGCCGCTGGGACCTTGCCTGAGGCGCCGCTCATGCGGCCGTCGGTCACCAGCGCCACCCGGAAGCCCTTGCCCTGCAGCACCGCCAGCGGCGGTGTCAGCTGGTGCAACTCGGGCATGCCGTTGGCCCGCGGGCCCTGAAAGCGCACCACGACCACGACATCGCGGTCGAGTTCACCAGCCCGGAAGGCCTGGTGCAGCGCCTCCTGGCTGTCGAACACCCGCGCCGGGGCCTCGACCACGTGGCGGTCGTCGGGCACGGCCGAGACCTTGATCACCGCACGGCCCAGGTTGCCGACCAGCAACTTCAGGCCGCCGGTGGTCGAAAACGGCGCGGCTGCGGTGCGGACGATGTGGTCGTCGATCGCCGTGGCGGGCAGATCGGTCCAGCGGATCGTGGGCGTGGGCGTGCTTGCATCGGTGCTCACGCCAATGCTCGCATCGGCGGCCGCGTCGCCCAGCGCCGGCACCCGGCCATAGGCCGTCAGGCCGCCGGCTGCCACGGTGGCCACGTCGCCGTGCAGGCAGCCGGCATCCAGCAGCTCGCGCAACACGAAACCCGGACCACCAGCGGCCTGGAACTGGTTCACATCGGCGCTGCCGTTCGGGTACACGCGGGCCAGCAAGGGCACCTCGGCCGACAGGTCGGCAAAGTCGGTCCAGTCGATCAGCATGCCGGCCGCCCGGGCCACCGCCACCCAGTGGATCAGGTGGTTGGTCGAGCCGCCGGTGGCCAGCAGCGCGACCATCGCGTTGACGATCACCCGCTCGTCGACCAGCTGGCCGATGGGGGTGTAGCGGGTGCGCCGGGTGATGGCCAGCAGCGTGGCCACGGCCTCGCGGGTCAGCGCCTCTCGCAGCCCGGCATGCGGGTGAATGAAAGCGGCGCCCGGCACGTGCAGGCCCATCGCCTCCAGCAGCATCTGGTTGCTGTTGGCCGTGCCATAAAAAGTGCAGGTGCCGGCGCCGTGGTAGGCCGCCTGCTCGGCTTGCAGCAACTCGGCGCGGCCGACCTGGCCTTGCGCGAAGCGCTCGCGCACCTTGGATTTCTCGTCGTTCGACAGCCCGGTCGACATCGGCCCGGCGGGCACGAAGACACACGGCAAGTGGCCAAAATGCAGCGCACCAATCAGCAGCCCCGGCACGATCTTGTCGCACACACCCAGCAGCAGGGCGCCGTCGAACACGTCATGGGTCAGCGCCACCGCAGTCGACAGCGCGATCGTGTCGCGCGAAAACAGCGACAACTCCATGCCCGGCAGGCCCTGGGTGACACCGTCGCACATCGCCGGCACACCGCCGGCCACCTGCACTGTGGCGCCTCGGCGGCCCGCCTCGTCGCGGATCAGCGCCGGGTAGCCCTCGTAGGGCTGGTGCGCT
>JAYVDE010000603.1:0-8947 GCA_043749575.1 Burkholderiaceae bacterium
GCCGCCTACACCGCCGTCGACAGGGCCGAGACCGAGCCGACGCTGGCCCAGGCGGTCAATGCCCAGGCGCCCGGCGCCATCGCCAGGCTGATGGCCGACTGCGGCGGCTGGCTGGTGCACTACAGCACCGACTATGTGTTCGACGGCAGCGGCAACAGCGCCCGCACCGAGGGCGACCCGACCGCGCCCTTGAACACCTACGGCCACAGCAAGCTGGCCGGCGAAGAGGCCATCCGCGCCAGCGGCTGCCGCCACCTGATCCTGCGGACCAGCTGGGTGCATGGCGCCCGCGGCGGCAACTTTGCGCACACCATCTTGCGCCTGGCCGCCGAGCGCGAACGCCTGACCGTGGTGGACGACCAGATCGGTGCACCCACCGGCGCCGACCTGCTGGCCGACATCACCGCCCATGCGCTGCGCCAGGCCCTGCGGCAGCCAGCGGTCAGCGGCACCTACCATGCGGTGGCCGCTGGCGAGGTGAGCTTTTGCGGCTATGCCCGGCATGTCATCGAACAAGCCCGGCGCAGCGGCCTGACCTTGAAAGCCAGCCCCGATACGGTGCAAGGCGTGCCGAGCAGCGCCTACCCCATGCCAGCGGCCCGCCCGAAAAACTCGCGCCTGGACACCCACAAACTGCAGCAGACCTTCGGGCTGCGCCTGCCCGATTGGCGCGACGGCGTGGGCCGCCTGTTGGCTGAAGTGCTGCCCACCCGATGAATCGAGCCCACCGATGAAGTTCACCGCCACCCACCTGCCCGATGTGGTGCTGATCGAGCCTGCCGTCTTTGGTGACGACCGCGGCTGGTTCATGGAGAGCTTCAGCCAGCAGCGCTTTGTCGATGGCCTGGCGGCGCTGGGCCTGCCCGCGCCGCGGCCGTTTGTGCAGGACAACGAATCGATGTCGGCGCGGGGCGTGTTGCGCGGCCTGCACTACCAAATGCCGCCGCATGCGCAGGGCAAGCTGGTGCGGGTGGTGCAAGGCGCGGCGCTGGATGTGGCGGTCGACATCCGCCGCGGCTCGCCCACCTTCGGCCAATGGGAAGCGGTGACCTTGAGCGCCGCCAACCGCCTGCAACTCTGGCTCCCCGAAGGCTTTGCGCACGGCTTTGTGGCGCTGGAAGACAACACCCGATTTTTCTACAAGACGACCGACTTCTACGCCAAGGATTGCGAACGCGCGATCCGCTGGGACGATCCGGCGATCGGCATCAGCTGGCCCGCAGCCCTGCAACCCCGGCTAGCAGCCAAGGACGCCGAGGCGCCGCTGCTGGCTGACGCCGACTGCTTCTGAAACCGTCCTGCCACTGAGATCTGCCTTGATGACCCCAGACGCCAGCCCAGCCGAACCCAGCGCTTACCTGGCGCTGCAGTGACAAGCGCGCCATCCGCAAGGCGCACAAAAGCATCAAGATCCTAAATTGCAAAGATGCGAATCACACTCGATCTGCCGGACCTGCTGCTAAGGCAATTGAAAGCGCAGGCAGCGCTTGAAGGCACCACCCTCAAGCAATTGGTGCTGACCTTGGTAGAGCGCGGGCTGCAGGCAACCGGCGGCGGGGCGCCTGCACAACGCGGCCGCAGCGCACTGCCTACGCTGGTGCTGAAACAGCCACTTGCAGTGCGCCGCTTCTCCAACGCCGGCCTGTTCAAGCTGCTGGATGATTGAGCAGCGGCAAGGCTGCCAGCCAAGCAAGGCCAGTTGCGGAGACCTGCCGGCCGCCAATGTCTGCGCTAAAATGCATCGCAACTGCAACGCGAAAAGCCGCCTCCATGAAAACCGCCACTTTCCCGTCCCTTCGCGTCGAACCGGAATTGCGAGATGCTGCCGAGAGCGTGCTGCAGGACGGGGAGACACTGTCGGGGTTTATCGAGGCCTCGGTGCGTGAAACCATCGAGCGCCGCCGCACCCGTGCCGAGTTCATCGCGCGCGGCATGGCTTCGCGCGAGACGGCTAAGCGCACGGGTGTCTACTTCGCAGCCGACCAGGTACACGCCGAACTCGGCCAGATGCTGGACAAGGCCAAGGCCAAGGTTCAGAACAGGGTGCCTGAGTGAGTTTTGTCGTTCGTTACAGCGCCTCGGCGCG
The DNA here is from genome assembly GCA_043749575.1 of Burkholderiaceae bacterium. Lineage (GTDB taxonomy): Bacteria > Pseudomonadota > Gammaproteobacteria > Burkholderiales > Burkholderiaceae_C > Pseudaquabacterium. The sequence continues at coordinate 2,087 of JAYVDE010000603.1, forward strand.
TGACGACCTGAAACGCCTGTACGAGTACCTGCTCGATCGCGCCACCACCGTCGAAGAACTCGACCTGGCCGAGCGGGCGCTCGGCACGATCATCGGCTCGGTAGACAGTCTCGGCCGCTCGCCCTTCATCTACCGCAAGGCCGGCCCCAGCCCCTTCTTGCGCGAGTTGCTGATTCCGTTCAGCAACAGCGGCTACGTCGCCCTGTTCGAGATCGAGGACGCGTCGACGGTGACCATCCTGGCGGTGCGTCACCAGCTCGAAGACGACTACCACTGAATCGCCGCGCCGGGTGATCGACCCTCGCTCCAGTGGCAGCTTCTTGAAGGGCCGCTGGTTCAGCGGTCTGCACGACCAGTTGCCGCCGCAGCCGCAGAGACAAGCGATTTCTACGCCAAGGATTGCGAGCGCGCGATCCGCTGGAACGACCCGGCCATCAGCATCAGCTGGCCTGCAGCCCTGCAGCCCCGGCTGGCAGCCAAGGACGCCGAGGCGCCGCTGCTGGCTGACGCCGACACCTTCTGACCGCCACGCCCGCCGGCCTGCGCCGGCCCCTGCATCAGCGCTTGGAGATCATCCAGCGCGGCGACTTGAAGCGCACGATGCGCCAGTACAGCGCGGTGTAGACCATGCCGAACAGGACGATGAAGGCCAGCAGCATGGCCGTGCTGTCCCAAAACAGCATGGCCGGCACGACAGCCAGCATGCACAGCATCCACAGGTAAGGCGAGGTCATCGAGTTGCGCCGCGCCTGCGAGCGTTTGGATTGTTTGCCCCCCGCCCAACGCATGATGCGGCGGTAGATCAGCGAATGCAGGTGGATGCCGTCGGGCATGCCGGCCGGTTGGCCCCGCAGGCGCACGCGCCGGTAGATCGAGAACACGGTTTCGAACACCGGGTAGATGCAGACCAACAGCGGAAACATCGGCGACACCGAGGGGTTGCGGTACAGCAGCATGATCGCCAGTTCAGCGATGTAGAAGCCGAGGAAGTAGGCGCCGCCATCACCCAGAAAGATCAGGCCTGCGGGAAAGTTCCAGACGAAAAACCCCAGCACCGCGCCGACGCCGGCTGCGGCCAGCGCGACGATCAGGCCATCGCCGGCCTGGTAGGCCACATAGCCGATGCTGCCCAGTATCAGCACCGAACACATCGAGGCCAAGCCGTTGAAGCCGTCGATGATGTTGATCGAATTGGCCACGCCAGCGACGACGAACACCGTGACCATCGCGGCACCGATGCGCGTCGACACCAGCCAGTCCAGCCCGGGAATGGCGGTGCGAACGATGACCGCGTCCATCACCACCACCGCCAAGGCCGCAGAAACGGCGGTGAAAAACAAGCGCCGCCGCGGGCTCTGGGTTTTGGTGAGGTCTTCGGTCAGGCCAGCCCCGAAGGCCGGTAGTGCACAAGCCAGCAGCAGCAGCGCGGGCCAGCCCAGATCGGAAAAGCGAAACCACTGCAGCGCAGCACCGGCCAACGCGCCGGCAAAGATGCCGATGCCACCGACACGCGGCACCGGAGCCGAGTGAAACTTCTGCGGGCCCGAAAGATCATGGTCGTGGAAGCGGTGGCCATCGGCCCTAGAGCGGCGAATCATCCACAGCGTGACGGCCAAGGACACCGCAAAAGAAGCTAGCAAAACGAGCATAACCTTGCATTGTAGGGACCAGCCGAGACCCAAACCTCTGCTGCCGAGCAGCCCGAGGCACTGCCTTAGAATCCGGGCCACCCCCCCCCCCCAGGACCCGCAACGTCATCTTCAGCCGATGCCGGCAAAGTTAGCTGCATTGGCTCCAGACGATCTCCAAGGCATGAATCCCATTCACAACGTCAGATCTCTCTGCAGCAACAGGCGCTTGCGCCTTTGGATCACGATTGCAGCCCTGTGCGCAGGCCCGTTGGCCGCGCAGGGGCAGGGGCTCATGCCCTCAGCAATTACGGCGCCCGCTGAGGGCAATGCAGTGCCGGGTGGGCCGGTGCGCTTGCGGCAGCCGATAACCGCCACGGCACCGCCAACGCAAGACACACTGCAGGCGCAGCCCAACGCACAGGTCAGCGAGTTCGAGGCCTATGTGCAAGGCCTGGCCGGCCCGGCCGGGCCGAACGCGGACCAAGTTCGGCGTTTCGGATCAGACCTGCTCACCGGCCCAGCAGCGGCGCTGTCTGCGCCCGACTACAGCCCGGTGGTGCCGCCCGACTACCTGCTGCAGGCCGGCGACGAATTGGTGCTGACCTTGTGGGGATCGGTAGACGCCGATCTGCGGCTGCAAGTGGACCGCTCTGGCCGCATTAACGTGCCGCGCGTTGGGACGATCATGGTCTCAGGCGTTCGCTATGGCGACTTGCCCGATGTCATCAGCCGCCGCGTGGCGCTGGTGTTCAAGAACTTTCAGCTCAGCGTGTCCTTGGGCCAGTTGCGCGGCTTGCGGGTGTACGTCACCGGTTTTGTGCAGCGGCCCGGCGTGCAGGTGGTCAGCAGCCTGTCGACCCTGGCGCAGACGCTGATGCGCGCTGGCGGCCCGTCAGCGGCCGGCAGCTTTCGCCATGTGCAGTTGCGGCGCGGCAAAGAGCTGGTGGCCACCTTCGACCTGTATGACCTGCTGCTGAAGGGCGACCGCGAGGCCGACCGCCTGGTGCAGGCCGAAGACGTGATCCTGGTCGGCGCTATCGGCCCGCAAGTGGCACTGATCGGCAGCGTCAACCGGCCGGCGATCTTCGAGTTGCAACCCGGCGAGACCGTGGCCGACGTGCTGCGCATGGCGGGCGGCTTTGCGGCCGTGGCCGACACCACGCGGCTGGCGATCGAGCGGCTGGACGAGCGTGCCACGCTGCGCGTGAGCCAGATCGACCTGCCCGGCGCGGGCCAAGTGGCCTTGCACACGGGCGATGTCGTGCGCGCGTTCAACGCGATCAGCGTGCTGCTGCCGCAGCAAAAGCAAAACAAGCGGGTGCGCATCGAAGGTGAAGTTGCCCGGCCCGGCGAGTATGTGATGCCGCCCGACAGCACACTGGTCGATGCCTTGCGGCAGGCCGGCGGCCTGACCCCGGCGGCTTATATCTTTGGGTCAGAATTCATGCGCGACAGCGTGCGAATCACCCAACAACTGAACTTCGACCGCGCACTGCGCGACATGGAAACCGACATGACCCGGTCGACATTTACAACCCGAACCACCACGGCGGATGAGGCCGCCGGCCAGGCGGCCAGTGCTCAGGCAAGCACCCGGCTGATCGAACGGCTTCGCTCGGTCAAACCTAACGGGCGCGTGGTGCTGCAGTTGCCCACCGAAGGTGGCCAGTTTCCCGAGCTTGCACTGGAGAACGGTGACCGTTTGTATGTGCCGCCACGCCCCAGCACGGTGGGCGTATTCGGCAGTGTTTTCAACACCGGCAGCTATCTGTTTGCCAGCGGGCGCGGCGTCACGGAGTATCTGCAGTTGGCGGGCGGCCCGACCCGGGGCGCTGACGACCGCGCCATCTTTGTGGTTCGGGCCAACGGCAGCGTGGTCAGCAGCCTGCAGAGCGGCAGCTGGTTCAACAGGGGCGGTGACTTGAAGAGCATGCAAGCTGTGCCAGGCGACACCATCTTCGTGCCAGAAGAGATGAACAAGACGACCAGCTTGCAAAACGTGCGCGATTGGACGCAGATCTTCTTCCAGTTCGCGGTTGGCGCGGCGGGGCTGAAGAATGCAATCGGGTTTTGATCAGCAGCCCATGAGCGAAAACCAAAACACCCGGCAAGACGGTTTGGCTGAAGTCGACGACGAAAACGGCATGTCGATCAGCGAGATGGTTGGCGTGCTGCGCGAACATCTCAAGCTATTGACGATTGCGCCTTTGGCGGCTGGGCTGCTGGCATTGGGCATCACAACGCTCATCGCGCCGACGTTCACTGCGGTCACCACCTTCATGCCGCCGCAGCAGTCGCAGAGTGGCGCCGCATCCGCACTGGCATCGTTGGGCTCACTGGCAGGCTTGGCCGGCGGCGCGGCAGGCATCAGCAGCCCTGGCGAACGCTATGTGGCGCTGATGCAAAGCGTGTCGGTCTCCGACCGCATCGTCGACCAGTTCAAGCTGATGGATGTCTACGAAGCAAAATTTCGCGTGGACGCACGCAAGAGCCTGGCCACCAACGTGCGCATCGCCCTGGGCAAGAAGGACGGCCTGATCACGGTTGAAGTGGATGACAAGAGCCAGCAACGTGCCGCCGACATGGCCAACCGCTATGTGGACGAATTGCGACGCATGACCGGCACGCTGGCTGTAACCGAGGCGCAACAGCGCCGTGCGTTTTTCGAGCGCCAACTGCAGCAAAGCCGTGACCGCTTGGTGCAGGCGCAGCAGGCGCTGCAAAGCAGCGGGTTCAATGCTGGCGCCTTGAAGGCCGAGCCAAAGGCTGCTGCCGAAGCCTATGCGCGTATCAAGGCTGAGACCACAGCGGCTGAAATGCGGCTGCAAGTTTTGAGTGGCAGCATGGCCGAGAACACGCCCGAGGTGCGACAACAGCAAACCATCCTGACGGCACTGCGCGCGCAACTGGCGCGCGCCGAGCAGGCCACCGATACGTCTGCGGGCCCTGACTATGTCGGCAGGTACCGCGAATTCAAATACCAGGAAACACTGTTTGAGTTGTACGCCCGCCAGTTTGAACTGGCGCGTGCCGATGAAAGCCGCGAGGGGGCATTGATCCAAGTGGTCGATGCAGCCACCCCGCCCGAGAAGAAAAGCAAACCCAAGCGAGCGGTCACTGCCGTGGCCACCACCTTGATCGCGCTGCTGGCATTGATGGCCTTCGTGCTGGTGCGCTATTCGATGCGCCGGCCGGTGGGTGATGCAGCCCGCCCGGCCCAGAACGCCGCAGTTTGAAGATCAGGCATCGCCAGCCAAGCCCGCTGACAAGACCGTGCGCCTGACCGCCGACCAAGTCCACGCCATCAAACAAACAGCCAAGGCTGTGTTGGGTGAGGGTGCACGGGTGGTCTTGTTCGGCTCTCGGGTGGACGACAGCAAAACGGGTGGCGACATCGACTTGCTGTTTGAAACCGATGCGCAGCTTGCCAACCGCACAGCCACCATTGGCGCACTGTATGCAGCACTGATACGCCAGCTCGGCGACAGAAAGATCGACATCTTGTTGAAAGATGCCGATACCCTGCCCGCCCCGGTGCTGCGCATTGCACGGCAAACCGGGGTCGAATTGTGAGCCTCAAGTACCTGCCGGAACATGCCCAAGCCGCGGTCTTGGCGCTTGATCTGGCAAAGAAGGAAGCAGCGCAGCTGCGCTACAGCCAAAGCACGCTGTTTGCCTTGCCCATTGATCTTGAATGGGTGCAAAACTTGCCGCAACGGCCTGAACTTGCCGAAAAAGTCGAGGCCTTTGTCAGCCGGTTTGGCAGGCTGCAAGACCACTTGGGCGAAAAGTTGCTGCCCCGCTTCGCGGCCCTGGTGGGTGAAAGCAAAAAGACATTGCTCGACACACTCGCATTCGCCGAACGAGTGGGCGTGCTGGCCAACGCCGATGCCTTTATTGCTGCCCGCAAGCTGCGCAATACGCTGGTGCATGAATACATGCACGAAGCAAGAGACTTCCTTGAAGGTCTGTTGGCCGCTGAACAGGCCTGCACGCTGTTGTTTCAGGTGATAGCCCAGGTCGAAGCGGAGTTCAATCGCCTGGGCGTCCCCCAAGAAGTCTCCCAAGAACAACGGCCGTGATGGTCGCCGAGTCAACATCCGACGCTTCAGCGGTGACCAGCGGTCGCACTTGACCCGGGCCCGCCGACCCGAACGCGAAGAACTGACTCTCTCCAATTCCTTGCCTTAGACTCTGCGTTCAATGAGTGAACAAGCCATCGCAGACAAGGCGCTTTTCCCTGCGCCTTCAGACCCCGATCTCGCCCATTTGGCCTTGTTGAGACTGCTCAATGAGCGGCCGGAGTTGTCTCAGCGCGAGTTGTCGCTGGCCCTGGGGCTGAGCCTGGGCAAGACACATTACGTATTGCATGCCTTGCTGGACCGCGGGCTGGTGAAAGTGCGCAACTTCAGACGCAACAACAACAAGCTGGCCTACGCTTACCTGCTGACCCCCGCTGGCCTGGGCGAAAAATTGAGCTTGACGCGCCGCTTTCTGGCCCGCAAGGAAGCTGAGTTCGAGCAATTGCAATCCGCAATCGCCACGCTGCGTGCCGAGGTCAATGGTGAAACACAAGCGACCGAGACCCGTCCATGACCCGAACCCCAGCACGCCAACACAGCGGCAACACCGCCTTGGTCAAGGCTGCGCCACTCGGCCGATAAGCCGACCAAGACAACCGTTCTGCCCATGAACAAGAACGCCAAGGTCTTCGTCACCGGCCACCGCGGCATGGTGGGCAGCGCCATCGTGCGCCGCCTGCAGGCCGGCGGCCACGACCGCGTGATGCCGACCAACCTGTACGGCCCGAACCGGGGGCTAAAACCGCACTCCGACCTCGACTTGCTGATCGACAGCCCGGTTGCACTGCCGCTCATGTCCATGGCCGACGTCCGCGAGGCGCTGTCCGAATTGGACCTGCCCTTCTCCTTCGACCTGCTCGACCGCAAAGATGCCAGCGCCGAATTTCTTGCGCGGCTCGAAGACGAGGGTATGGTCGAATTGCACCCGCTGCCATGATCACCGAGACCACATTGAACGAGATCACTCGCCGGCTGGTTGCGACGTACCAGCCAGAGCAGATCGTCTTGTTTGGCTCGCACGCCTGGGGCGAACCCGACGAGAGCAGTGATGTCGATCTGCTTGTGGTTGTTTCGGAGTCGGCAGAACCTGCCTATCGAAGGGCCAGCGCCGGCTATCGCAGCCTGTTCGGTCTGGGTGTGCCTTGCGA
>JAYVDE010000604.1:0-3279 GCA_043749575.1 Burkholderiaceae bacterium
CGCCAGTGGGCTCGGCGCTGGTGGGGTCGGCCGACTTCATCAAACGTGCGCACCGCTGGCGAAAGATGCTCGGCGGGGGAATGCGCCAGGCCGGCATCCTGGCGGCGGCGGCGCGCTACGCGATCGACCATCATGTGCATCGCCTGGCGGACGACCACGCCCTCGCGCAGCGGCTTGCCGATGGCTTGCAGGGCCTGCCCGGCCTGACGGTCGAGGCGCCCCAAACCAACATCGTCTTCGCCGACGTGACGGGCGATCGCGCCAACGGCCTGATAGCGCACCTGAAGTCGCGCGGTGTGCTGGCCACAGGCCTGTACCGGCTGCGCTTCGTGACGCATCTGGACGTCGACGCCGCCAACATCGACACGGCGGTCGCGGCAGTCCGCCAACACTTCGCACAGTGAGGAGCCAGCCCATGACGATCACCAACAACGACGCACTGACCCGCACCATCGAACACCGCGAGATCTTCCACGACGAAATGCTGTCGCTGGTGCGCCGCATCATGGGCGGCGAGATGTCGCCGGTGATGATGGCGGCGCTGCTGGTCGGCCTGCGCGTGACGAAGGAAACCATAGGTAGATCACCGCCGCCGCACAGGTGATGCGCGAGTTCTCGACCAAGGTCGAGGTCGCCGACCGCCGCCACCTAGTCGACATCGTTGGCACCGGCGGCGATGGCTCGCACACCTTCAACATCTCGACTTGCAGCATGTTCGTGGCCGCGGCCTGCGGTGCGCGGGTCAGCAAGCACGGCAACCGGGGTGTGTCGAGCAAGTCGGGCAGCGCCGACGTGCTTGAAGCCATGGGCGTGCCGATGACGCTGAGCCCGGCGGCCATCTCACGCTCGATTGCCGACACCGGCATTGGTTTCATGTTCGCGCCCAACCACCATCCGGCGATGAAAAACGTCGCGCCGGTGCGCCGCGAGCTGGGCGTGCGCACGATCTTCAACATCCTGGGCCCGCTGACCAACCCGGCCGACGCACCCAACATCCTGATGGGCGTGTTCCACCCCGACCTGGTCGGCATCCAGGTGCGCGCCCTGCAACGCCTGGGTGCCGAGCATGCGGTGGTGGTCTACGGCCGCGACGGCATGGACGAGGTCTCGCTGGGGGCCGCGACCATCGTCGGCGAGTACAAGGACGGTGGCATCCGCGAGTACGAGATCCACCCCGAGGACTTCGGCCTGACGATGGCCAGCAGCCGCGCGCTGAAGGTGGATTCGCCCGAGCAGTCGTTGCTGCTGATCCGCGCCGTGCTCGAAAACCAGAGCGGCCCGGCGCGCGACATCGTGATCCTCAATGCCGGCGTGGCGCTGTACGCCGCCGACGTGGCCACCACCATGGCCGACGGCATCGGGATGGCGCGCGAAGCGCTGGCGTCGGGCAAGGCGCTGGCCAAGATGCACCAGTTCGTGGCCCGCACGCAGGCGTTGGCGGCATGAGCCCGCCGGGCCGCCCCAAGGGCGAATTCCGCGTTGCGCAGCACGAAGGTGGTTTCGTGAGCCCGGCGCATGGCTGCCTGGCGTCGGGCGCGCTCTTCTTCTGGGGCAAGGCGCGCAGCGCCAAGGGAGTGTTATGAGCGACATCCTCGACAAGATCGTTGCAGTCAAGCGTGAGGAAGTGCCCGTCGCGCGGGCGCTGCACAGCGAAGCGGCCTTGCGTGAACTGGCCGCTGCACAGTCGGCACCGCGCGGTTTTACTGCGGCGCTGCGCGCCAAGCTGGCCGCAGGTCTGCCGGCGGTGATCGCCGAGATCAAGAAAGCCAGCCCCAGCAAGGGCGTGATCCGCGAACACTTCGTGCCGGCCGAGATCGCCGCCAGCTATGCCCGCCACGGTGCGGCCTGTCTCAGCGTGCTGACCGATCAGCGTTTCTTCCAAGGCCATGCCGACTACCTGCGCCAGGCCCGCGCCGCCTGCCCGTTGCCGGTGCTGCGCAAGGATTTCATGATCGATCCCTACCAGGTGCTGGAGGCCCGGGCGATGGGTGCCGATTGCATCCTGCTGATCGCGGCCTGTCTGTCCGACGCGCAGATGGCCGAGCTGGAAGCCTGCGCCATCGACCAAGGGCTGGACGTGCTGGTCGAAGTGCACGACGGCGATGAGCTCGACCGCGCTTTGCGTCTGCAGACGCCGCTGCTGGGCATCAACAACCGCAACCTGCGCAGCTTCGAGGTCACGCTCGACACCACGCTGGGCCTGCTGCCGCGTGTGCCCACCGACCGGCTGCTGGTCACTGAATCGGGCATCACCGGCCGCGCCGACGTGCAGCGCATGCGCGCCGCCCAGGTACATGCCTTCCTGGTCGGAGAAGCGTTCATGCGCGCCGACGACCCGGGCGCGGCGCTGGCGGCGCTGTTCGATTGAGCCCGCAGGCCGCGCTGCTGCCCGCGCTTGCAGCCTCCAACCAACTGATCGAGCCGCTCGCCGACCTGTTGGCGCGGGCACCGGCCGACTGGGCGCCGCTGGTGCAGGCCTGGCTGGCCACACCCGATGGCCAGGCCTTGCTGGGCTTCATCACAACCCGCCAGGCGGCCCAGGCCGTGATCTACCCGGCCCAGCCGCTGCGGGCGCTGCAGCTGACGCCGCGCGCTGCGGTGCGGGTCGTCATCCTGGGCCAAGACCCGTACCACGGCGCGGGCCAGGCCGAGGGGCTGGCGTTTTCGGTGCCGGCGGCGGTCAAGCCGCCACCCAGCCTGCGCAACCTGCAGGGCGAGATCTCGCGCAGCCTGGGCGTGCCGCGCCCGCCCAGCGGCCACCTGGGTGCTTGGGCCGCCCAAGGGGTGTTGCTGCTCAACACCGTGCTGACGGTCGAAGACGGCAGGCCGGCGGCGCACGCCGGCCGCGGCTGGGAATCCCTCACCGACGCGTTGATCCAGGCCACCGCGGCCGACCCTGGCGCCAAGGTGTTCATGTTGTGGGGCGCCCATGCCCAGGCCAAGCGCGGCGTGATCGAGGCGGCCGGCGGGGGCCGCCATCAAGTGCTGCTGGCCAACCACCCGTCGCCCTTGTCGGCGCGGCGCCCGCCGCTGCCATTCCTGGGCTGCGGGCACTTTGTTCAGGTGCGTGACTTCCTGGTCGCCCAGGGCACGCCAGCGATTGATTGGTCAGCTTGAAAGCGGGCCTGTTTGCATGCGCTGCGGCCCGTCATTGTGCTGTCTCTCAGCTTCTGCTATAGTCGCGAGTTCGCTGCGGAGGGGTGCCCGAGTGGCTAAAGGGGGCAGACTGTAAATCTGTTGGCTTACGCCTACGCTGGTTCGAATCCAGCCTCCTCCACC
>JAYVDE010000605.1:0-3276 GCA_043749575.1 Burkholderiaceae bacterium
CGCAAAGATGCGCGCAAAACGCTGGGCGACGACCGCCGGCAGCACCGCCACGCCCAGGCCGGCTTCCACCAGCTGGGCGATGGCGTCGAAGCCGCGCACCTGCAAACGCACGTTGAGCGTGCGGCCCAGCGCCTGGGCGCGCTCGCGCATCTGCTCGTGTACGGCGGCGCCCAGGTGCAGGCCGACGATGTCGAAATCGAGCAGCGCGTCGAAGCGCACGCCGGCTTGTGGGCCCTCGCGGCGGGCCAGCAGATGGCCTTGCGGCACCAGCACCGCCAGCTCGCCGACGTTTTCGCCCGCCCGGTAGTGGCGGCAGCTCAGCCGGCCTTCATGCTGCGGCGGCACGAAGATGCCGACGTCGGCGCGGCCCTCGGCCACCGCCGCCTGGACCTCGGCGCTGGTCAGGTCTTCCAGGCTGATGCGGATGCCCGGGTGGGCCTGGCTGAAGGCGGCCAGGTCGGCGGGCAGGCACTCGGCGATGGCGCTGGCGTTGGCGGCGATGCGCAAATGGCCTTTGATGCCGCGCGAGAACTCGACCACCTCGCTTTCCAGCGCGTGCAGCGACGCGTTGAGCGTTCGGATGTGGCGTACCAGCGCGCGGCCAGCCTCGGTCAGGTCAACACCGCGGGCGCGGCGGTCGAACAGCGCCACGCCCAAGCGCGTTTCCAGGTCGGACAAGCGCTTGCTGGCCGCCGCCAGCGCCAGGTGCTCGCGCTCGGCGCCACGGGTGATGCTGCGGCTCTCGGCAATCGCCAACACCAGGTTGAGGGTGGTCAGGTCGAAGCGCATGGCGCGGGCGGGTCTGCGGGGCGTGACGAGGAGCTGTGAAGGGGTGCAGCACCGGCCGGCGCCGCCGCCGGCTCACATCGGTGAACGTGGACGGGACGGTTTGGCGGGCGGGATCAGCCCAGGTGACGGCGGCGCTGCGCCCAGATGATGCACGAAGGCTGAGCTTGCCGCTCGCTGGCGTTTCCAAGCGAGGATTCGCCATTTAAGAAGCCAGACCGGCCTGCTAGTGGCGCAATCCATGGCGCCTCCTACACTGTTGGCCGCCCCCGGCTGGCAATGACGCCGTTGCCCCGGTCGGCCCCCACTCCCCCTGCCTTGATCGCCCTGCCACCGCCCATGCCGCTGCTGCCCGCCACCCCGCCCCACCCGCACCAGGTGGACGGCCAGACCGTCTTCGACGGCCTCGCCTTCATGCAGGCGCCGATCAACATCACCCGGCTGGCCGAATTGCTGGCCGACCACAGCACGGCGCGCGGCGCCAAGTTCCATGGTCCCGAGCTGCGCCAGCGGCTGCAGGAGCTGCACCAGTCCGGCGCAGTGCAGACCACCGCCCAAGGCCAGTGGTGGGCCGAGCCCCAGGCCAGCTGGACACGTTTTGCCGCACTGGTGCGCCAGCCCGAGGCCTGCGCCCGCTGGTGGGCCAGCTGGCGCCGGCTGCACCGCTTCGACCACAGCTGGCACTTGGAGTTGTTCGGCGAGGAAGCGATGGTCGGCGCGCTGCGGGTGGTGGTGTTTGCCGGCGGCACGCCAGCGGCATTCGAACGGCTGAGCCTGCTGAGCCGCAGCGTGTCGCCCGAGAACCCCACGCTGCTGAGCGCCGCACTGCTGAAGCCCTTCGACGTCGACCTGTGGCAGCGCGTCGACCCCGAACTGCGTTACCGCCTGCTGCTGGGCCTGCTGAACCAACTGGGTGGCGACTGCGAGACGCTGACGCAGCCCCTGTGGTTGTGGTTGCAGGCCCAGACGCGGCCCGACCCAGGCGTGCTGCACGACCGCCCCCGCCTGCGCCTGGCCGAGCGGCTGCTGCTGGCCGGCCAGGCCGGCGAGGCCCGTCGGGTGCTGCTGGGCCTGGACCACCCCGAGGCCCAGGCCCTGCGCGCCGCGGCCGACATTGCCGAAGGCCGTTACGCCAGCGGCGCCGCGGCCTTCGAGCTGGCCTGGAAAGAGGCCGTCGGCCAGGCCGGCAAACGCAAGCAGTTGTTTCCCGAAACCACGTCCTGGTTCTATGCGCTGGCGCTGATCGCCCAGGCCGAGCCTGCGGCGTGGACCAAGGCGCGCAAGTTCAGCGCCAGCGAGGCCGGCAAGCGCGACCCCGACCCGCACTCCTTCTGGGGCCTGTGGCAGGAGGCGATCGACCAGCGGCTGGGCGATGCCCCCCGCAGCGCCCAGCGCTTTGTCTTCGCACCGATGGCCCACGGCCGGCTGCATGGCCTGCAGCAGCTCGACCACTGGCTGCTGGCCGCCTGGCTGGGCCACGCGCCGCCCAAGCCCGAGGTCTTCCGCCCGCACGCCGCCGGGCTGGCCCTGGCCTATGACCAAGCCGGCCTGCCTTGGCTGGCCGCCATGACCCGCCGCGCCGCCGCGCTGTTGTTGGGCGATCCACCCAGCGTAGCCGATGCCAGCCTGCCGTTCCCGGTCGGCGCCCCGGTCGACCGCTGGCGCGAGGCGCTGAACGCCATCGTCGCGCTGGGGCCGGTGGGCGGCGCCACAGCCGCGCCCGGTGGCGCGGCGCAGGCCGACCGGCTGATCTGGCTGGTGCAGACCGATGCGCTGGGCCGCGTGCGCAAGATTGAGCCCTGGGAGCAGAAAGCCGGCGCGCGCGGCCTGGGCAAGCCCAAACCAGCGTCGCTGGCCAGCCTGGCCAAACGCGCCGACCTGCCGGCGCACGACGCTGCGGTGCTGCGGGCGCTCAAGAAATTACCCTTCGGCGGCAAGCTGGCGCTCGACAAGCTGCAGGCGGTGCAGGCGCTGGTGCGCCACCCGCACGTGGCCTGGCACGACGCGCCGCAGCAGTTCATCGAGGTCGCCGAAAGCCTGCCGCAGCTGGAGGTACTGACCCGCGGCAAGCACCTGCAGTTCCGCGTGCTCGACCCGATCCGGCCCGACGCCGCAGCCCAGGCCGCGCTGGACGCGCTGAACGTGGCGGGCGACGAGACCGACGACGACGATGACGACGACTGGATCTTCGAACAACGCCAGCGCCGCGGCGGCGCCGAACCCAGCCGGCCGTCGGTGCTGCTGCTGCACGATGGCCCCGAGCGCGCCCGGCTGGTGCGCATCACCCCGGCCCAGCTGCGAGTGGCCGAGCTGGTCAGCCAGGGCTGGCAGGTGCCGGTGGCCGCGCGCCAAGAGTTGGACGAAGCCCTGCGCGTGCTGGGCAGCCACTTTCAGCTGGCCAGCGATGCCGAAGCCGGCCACGAGGTGGCCGCCAGCGCCGTGCTGCGCGCCGAGCTGACGCCGCAGGGCGACGGGCTGTCGCTGCGGCTG
>JAYVDE010000606.1:0-21527 GCA_043749575.1 Burkholderiaceae bacterium
GATGTGCGCCTGCTGCTGGCTGCCGACGGGCACCACGGTGTGCAGCTCGCACACGCGATGCAGCCCGACGTGGTGCTGATGGACATCAACCTGCCGGGCCTGAGCGGGCTGGAAGCGATGGAGCGGCTGGCTGCAGACGCCACCACTGCGCACATCCCGGTGATTGCGGTCAGCGCGCTGGCGATGCGGCACGACATCGACAAGGGCCTGCAGGCGGGCTTCTTCCGCTATTTGAGCAAGCCGATCAAGATTGATGAACTCACCGAAGCGCTGGACGCGGCCCTGGGCCTGGCCGATCGGCCGGACGAGGCGCCAGCCAGGGCGGTGGTGGCCCAGCCGGCACGCACTGCAAGCGCGGCAAAGAACTCTAAGAAGGTACACACGCCATGATCACTGCCAGCGACATCCTGGGCGCCCGCATCCCTTGCTTTCCGACGCCGAGATCGGGATCGAAGGATCGACGGGCAGCAACGGGTCGATGGCCGGCCTACACGAACGACTGCTGGCCGGCACCCGAGTTTCTTGTCTCCGGCGCTCCGGTCCTGCCCTCGGGTGACTGGCAGCTTTCCGCCTGGTCCCGACGCTCAGCCGGCGAGGTCGAACGTCGGCAGATGGCCGGGTCCGGGTTCACCACAGTGCGACTCCCATGTCGGCTAACCGCCAGATCGCTGACCTTCAACCGCGTGAGCCGAACGCGTGCTGAGGACCTTGGGCTGCATGCCAGCATCAGCCCGTCGACGCCCTCAGCCCGTCGTCAGCGTGGCCAGTTCAAGCGCCGAGGCATGCTTCCAAGCGCCGCCAAGCACCAAGGGGACTCCAGGGGGACTGGTGGAGAGACTTGCGCCGTGACCCCCAGGATTTACGCGGCCTAGAAAGGCACCCGTTGGTACTGCGCCATCATTGGAGAATGGCGTGAGAGTTCGCCCTTCAGGAGTTCGGCGGTGGAGATCGGCTCGGTCATAAAGCCGACGATCTTAGGCGAGGGGCGCGGGCCGTCAGGCGAGGCAGGCTGAGGCTGGTGGGCAATGGACCCCGGGGCGTCAGCGCGTCCTCGCGTGCCGCCCATCGGAGGTCGGCGGTCTGGCCCAGACCGGCCGTTGGTCGCACCGAGCCTCGCCTGGAATCCGCAGGTGGCGTCCGCGGAAAAAAAACTGTGCGAAACTAATTTTCCGTAAGATTTTCCGTGGTCACCGGAAGAAAAACATGGCGGACCGGATCGTTGGGTACGAATTCCTTCGGGACTCCCTAAGCCTCTCGGCGTTTGCTCCGGAGGTGACGACCCGTGCTGGAGGGGTCACCCGAAAGAACACCTTTGGTGACAGGATCCTGGCCGTCCCTGTCCATGTGGCCCCAGCGTCCAACGACCCGCTGGAGCACCTCCTGTTCGCGCTGAAGCACGAGCAGTTGAACCTGCAGATAGCCATCCTGGCGCTCCAGAAGATTCCCGCTGAGGCGGTGGCGCGGGAGTTCATCGCCAAGCCCACGAGTTGGTACGCCAGGCAGGCCTGCTACCTGTGGGAGTTGGCCAACAGCACAACGTTGACCGGTCTACCGGCCGCCCGCGGGCCCTACGGGGTGTTGTTCTCACCGGACAAGTTCCTGACGGCAGCAAGCACCCGATCGAGCCGGTGGCGCGTCGACTTCAACGGCATCGGTTCCCCGCGGTACTGCATCACCGTGCGGCGCACGCCGGCGATCGATATCCTGGTCAGAAGAAGAATCCTCGACCAGGTGAAGGCGTTCGTGGACGGGATCGATCCGGCACTACTCGACCGGGCCGTGCTCTGGGCGTACCTGAGCGAGACGGACAACTCCTACGCGATCGAGCGGGAGAGTGCGACCAACGACAAGCGCGAGGCCTTCGCCTCACTGCTGGCGCGCGCGCACGAGGCCGAGCAGCTCACGGAAGACTATCTCGTTGCCCTGCAGAACCTGACGATCACCAGTCCGCTGGACAAGGCCTTCGAGTTCAGGTCGAAGCAGAACTGGCTTCGCAAGGATCTGCCTGGCGCGCTGGGCGTGACTTACGTGCCGCCACCGCCCGACCTGAATCTGGAGATCATGGACGAGATCATGAGCTTCGCGAACAACCCGGGAACCGGCGTTGACGCCCTGGTGCGCGGCGCTGTCACCAGCTTCGCCTTCGTTTTCTCACACCCGTTCATGGATGGCAACGGGCGGCTGTCGCGCTTCCTGTTCCACAAGGCAGCCTGCCAGGACCCGCGGCTGGCCAACGGCCTGGTGCTGCCCGTGTCCGTCGCCATGAAGCGCAACGAGGGTGACTACCTGAAGGCCCTGGAATCCTTCTCCAAGAAGACCCGCCATTTCTGGAAGGTGACCGTGATCGACGAATTGGTCAAGGCCGAGTTCACCGGCGCGCCAGAGATCTATCGCTACTGGGACGGGACCGAGTGCGTCGAGTTCGGCCTGCGCATGGCCCAGGAGGCGCTGGAGCGCGATCTCCAGAACGAGAGCGCCTTCCTGCAGCGCTTCGACCAGGCCTACCGCGCGGTGAACGATGCGGTGGACATGAACAACGACGACCTGGTGCTCATGATCCGCAGCGTCCTGCAGAACAAGGGTGTGCTGTCGAACAACCGGCGCAAGCAGCTGATAGCCAAGGGCCATCCGACGGCGATCATCGACAAGGCGATGGCGGTGCTGACGGAATGCTTGGCCGATGACGACGAAGCGCCGCCGGCGCCACTGCCGCGCGGTTGATGCCTGCAACGGGTCGATGGCTGCCTGCGAGCATCAGCATTTCGGTGCCTCGACCTCGGCGTCCGTGTCGCCGGTTCAGGTGCCGACACTTGCGTTCAAGTGCTGCCAGGCACCATGGGGACTCCAGGGGGACTGGTGGAGAGATTTGAGCCCTGATCCCCAGGTTCTGTAAGGCCTGGAAAGTCACCCGTTGGTACTGGGCCATCATCGGCGTGTGGCCGACAGTGTCTTTGCTCGCTGCGGTAGGTGTTGGATTGTTGTTTTGCATCAATGGCTTGCCGGCGTGTCGCCGTGGTCGAGAAGAAGCCGGCCCTCAGCTACCGCGCAATTATCGCGGGGCGATTTCCGGCGCTGTGGCTGGACGATCAACTCGTCGCACGAAGTCGCGCGCAAGCAGGCCGGCGACCGCGCAGACGCGTGGTGCTGGTGGTGGCCCCCAAGCGCAACGCGCAGCTCTTGAACGGCGCGCGCGATCCCCGGTCGGGCAATGCGCTGCTGAACGGCGTGGCGGTGACGCTGGCGCCGGCCTGAAACCTTCAGGACGCTGGCGGCTTGGCTTCGGGCAGCGGGTAGCGGTCGACGTTCAAGGACATCGCCACCAGCGTGTAGTAGCCCAGGGTCGCGATCAGGTCGAACACGCCGCGCTCGCCAAAGGCGTCACACACGGCGGCGAAGGTGGCGTCGCCCACCTCGCGGGTGGCCTGCAGTTCGCGGCAGAACTGCAACACTGCGGCCTCGTCGGCCTGCAGCCCGGGCGGTATCTCGCCGCGTGCGACGCCGTCGACCACGGCTTCGGCCAGGCCCGCTTCGATCGCGATGCTGCGGTGCGCATGGGCCATGAAGCGGCAGCGCCAGTCGGCGGCAATGACCAGGATCGCCAACTCGTTCAGCCGCAGTGGCAGCGACGAGCCGAAGCGCGCCTGCGCGCCGAAAGCCTGCGCCAGCTGGCCCACCGCGGGGCTGCGCAGCATCACGTTGTAGGGGCCTTGCATCGAACCGCGGCGCCCGACCAGCACCGCGTCGGTCATCGCGCGCTGCTCGGGCGTCATCGTCGCGTGGCTCAGCGGCGCGAAGCGGTCGCCGCGCAGCTGCAGGTCGCGCGCTGGCAGCGGCGGCGGCGGTGGGGCCGGCGGCTGGTCCATCACACCGGCCGGTCGCCGCGCAAGGTGATGCGCTGCATCACGCGGCGGTGGCCGTGGTAGTCGTTGACGGGGTTGTGCAGCACGCAGCGGTTGTCCCAGAAGGCCACCGCATCGGCTTGCCAGACGATGCGGCAGGTGAACTCGGGCCGCACCTGGTGCGCGAACAGGAACTGCAGCAAGGGCGCGCTTTCGTCGTCGCTCAAACCCATGATGCCGGCGGTGTGCGCGACGTTCAGGTACAGCGACTTGCGGCCGGTCTCGGGGTGGGTGCGCACGATCGGGTGCTCGGCGCGGTATTCCTGCTGGGCAGCAGGGCTGCCATCGGATTTGATGCGGTCTTCGCGCGTGCGCGAGACATCGGCCTTGGCCGAGCTCGCGATGCCCACCAGCCCGTCGAGCAGCCGCTTCATCGTCGGCGACAGCGCTTCGTAGGCCGCGTACTGGCTGGCGAACAGCGTGTCGCCGCCATAGGGCGGCACTTCTTTGGACAGCAGCATCGAGCCCATCGGCGGCTCTTGCAGGTAGGTGGTGTCGGAGTGCCAGATGCCGCCGAAGTTGACGGTCTCGTGCTCGAGTTTCTTGACCTCGATGATCTGGGGGTACTCGGGCAGGCCGCGCACGAAGGGGTAGTCCACCGGCTCGCCCATCGAACGCGCGAAGGCGAGGAACTGCGGCGCGCTCAGCGGCTGCTGGCGCAGGTAGATCACGCCATGGGCCAGCAACGCCTGCCGCACGCCGGCCGTCGCAGCGGCATCCAGCCCTTGCGCGAGGTCGATGCCAGAGAGTTCGGCGCCGATCGCGCCAGCGAGTTGCCTGATCTGCATGAAAACCTCTGTCCTCAGTCGACGGTGGCGCCCGACTGCTTGACCACCACCGCCCAACGCTTGATGTCATTGTGCAACATGGTCGTCAGCTCCTGCGGCGTGGTGGCGTGCACCTCGGCGCCCTGCAGCGCGAACTTCTCGACGGTGTCTTTTTCTTCGAGGATGCGGTTGATGTCGGCGTTGATCTGTCGCACCACCGCCGGCGGCGTGCCGCCGGTGGCGAAGATCGCGAACCAGGGGCTGATGCCGAAGTCGGTATAGCCCAGCTCGGTGAAGCTGGGGATGTCCTTGAACGCTGCCGAGCGCTTCGCACCCGTCACCGCCAGACCCTTCAGCGTGCCGGCCTTGATGTGCGCCGCCACCGAGGGCAGGCTGGTGAAGACGATCTGGATCTGCCCGGCCAGCAGGTCGTTGAGCGCCGGCGCCGCGCCCTTGTACGGCACATGGGTCATCTTCACGCCGGCCGCAGTGTTGAACATCTCGCCCAGCAAGTGATTGACCGAGCCATTGCCCGCCGAACCGAAGGCCACCTGGCCCTTGCCGCTGGCGACATAGGCGACCAGTTCTTTCAGGTTGCTCACCGGCAGCTTGGGGTTGGCGACGGCAACGAATGGCACGTCGGCCAAGTTGGCCACGGCGACGAAATCGGCCTCGGGGTCGAAGGGCAGCTTGCGGTAAATGCTGGGGTTGATGGCATGCGAGCCGACGTAAGACAGCAGCAGCGTGTGGCCGTCGGGTGGCGACTTGGCCACCGCGTCCATGCCGATGTTGCCGCCGGCGCCGGCCCGGTTGTCGACCACCACCGGCTGACCCCAGCGTTCGGACAGCTTGTGCGCGACGATGCGCGCCAGCGTGTCGGACGCACCTCCCGGCGTCTGCGGCACGACCAGCCGCACCGCGCGTGTCGGGTAGGGCTGGACCGCGGCAGCGGCCGGGGTCTGGGCGTGAAGGGCGAAGCCAGCCGAGGCCAGGGCCAGCAGCAGGGCGGTGCGGAGCAGCGAACGCAGTGTCATCGGGTTCCTCGGGGGCAACGAACGCCGACGCCGATTGTCAGCGCATCCGTTTTGCCTCCCGCAAGAATGTTACCCGTGGCTTTGTGGTCGTTGCCGATCACTATCGAATGCAGGGCGCGCAGCGCCGCCCGGACCCGTCGGCATTGGCTTTGCTTTGAGCCGCCGCTTCAGAGGTCAAACGGCATCGCATCAGGCGCGTCCAGCTGCTGCACCGCACGCACGGGTAATCCGCCATAGAGCCGGCGCAACACGCTGCCTAGAGTCGACCGCGGTTCTCCCTCCACAACAACTTTGAAGAGTGCTTGCCATGAACACCACGGTTCGCAGACGTAGCTTGCTCCAGGTGGGCGCCGCCTCCGCATTGCCCATGTTCTCGATCGCCAGCCACGCGCAAAGCTGGCCACAGCGGCCGATCCGGCTGATCGTGGGCTATCCGGCCGGCGGCCAGACCGACCTGTTCGCCCGCACCTATGGCGAATACATCACCCAGCAGACCGGTCAGCAAGTGCTGGTCGACAACCGCGCCGGCGCCGGTGGCTCGCTGGCCGCCGCCGAGCTGAAGCGCACGGAGCCCGACGGCCACACCTTCATGTTCACCATCTCCACCACGGTGATCATGAACCGCGTGCTCTACAAGAGCCTGCCCTACGACTTTGACCGGGACTTCCGTCTGGTCACCGTTATGCCCTCTGGCAGTCTGCCGACCTTGGCGGCTACGCGCACCGGCGCCACCAACCTCAAGCAGTTCATCGAGCATGCCCGCCGCACCGAGAAGGTGAACATCGGCACTTATTCCGCCGGGTCGTATGCGCACATGGTGGTGGCTGAGCTGAACCGAGAGTTCGACCTGAAGATGGAGGCCGTGCACTACAAGGGCGAGTCCCCGATGTGGACCGACGTGGGCGGCGGCTTCATCGACGCCGGTACCGGCAGCTTTGGCGCGGCGCTGCCGATGCTGCAGTCAGGCAAGGGCCGGGCCATCGGCGTCTCGCGCAAGCGCCTCCGCCAGTTGCCCGACGTGGCCACCTTCCAGGAGCAGGGCGTGCAGTCCAAGGCCTTTCAGCTCACGGGTTTTCAAAGCTGCGTGGCCCACATCGGCACGCCCATGGCCATCGTGCGCCGCATGTCTGAGCTGCTGGTGGCCGGCAGCCAGACGCCCAAGATCCAACAGCAGATGGCCAACCTGGGCGTAGACGAACCTGCGATGAGCTACGACGCCACCCAAAAGCTCTACCTGGAGGAAGCCCCGGCCTGGATCGACCTGGTGAAGGGCCTGGGGCTGACGCCGATGTGAGCGGGGCCTGTGCCAAGGCACAGAGCAAACGAAGCTTGCGGCGGGTCGATCAGCCAGCGTTTGCGTGCGCCGCTCAGCGCGTGAAACTCTCACCCGCCGCGGCCTTGCGCAGCAGCAGTGGCGACAAGACGAAGCCCGGCCCCATCAAGTCACCATAGGCCTGCAGACGGGCCACCACCGTGGCCAGGCCCACGGTGTCGGCATAGAACATCGGCCCGCCGCGGTACACCGGCCAGCCGTAGCCGTTGATCCACACCGTGTCGATGTCGCTGGCCCGTTGGGCGATGCCCTCGTCCAGGATCTTGGCCGCCTCGTTGACCATCGCATAGGTGCAGCGTTCCAGGATCTCGGTGTCGCTGATGGCGCGGGGGCTGCGGCCCTGGCGCGCCACGAACTCGCTGACGATCTTGCGCGTCAGCTCCGACGGCCTGGCGTTGCGGGCCTCGTCATAGTCGTAGTAGCCGGCGCGGGTCTTCTGGCCGCGCCGGCCGGCCTCGCACAACAGCTCGCGGATGGTGGCACCCCGGCTGGTCTCGGCCGACCAGCCGATGTCCAGGCCGGCCAGGTCCGACATGGCAAAGGGCCCCATCGGCATGCCGAAGTCGTAGAGCACGCGATCGATGTCCCAGGGCATCGCGCCTTCAAGCAGCATGGCCTGGCTCTGCGCACCGCGGGCGGCCAGGATGCGGTTGCCGATGAAGCCCGGGCAGACGCCTGACAGCGCCGCCACCTTGCCGATGCGCTTGCCGATCTGCATGGCGGTGGCCAGCGTGGTCTTGTCGGTCTTGTCGCCGCGCACCACCTCCAGCAGGCGCATCACATTGGCGGGCGAGAAAAAGTGCATGCCCACCACGGCCTCGGGCCGTGTGGTTGCCGAGGCGATCTCGTTGACGTTCAAGGCCGAGGTGTTGGTGGCCAGCACCGCACCGGGTTTGACGATGGCATCGAGCTTGGCAAAGATCTCCTTCTTCATCGCCATGTTCTCGAACACCGCCTCGATCACCAGATCGCAGCCGGCCAGCGACTGCATATCGAGCGAGCCGGTCAACCGGGCCATGCGCTGCTCGACATCGGCCGTGCTGAGCTTGCCGCGCTTGGCCGAGTTCTCGTAGTTGCGCCGCACCACCGCCAGGCCGTGGTCCAGCGCGGCCTGGGTGGTCTCGACCAGGGTGACCGGCAGGCCGGCGTTGGCAAAGTTCATCGCGATGCCGCCGCCCATGGTGCCGGCACCGATGATGCCGACCCGGGCCACCGCCACCGTGGGTGTGTCGGCCGGCACGTCGGCGATCTTCTGCGCCTGGCGCTCGGCAAAAAACGCGTAACGCTGGGCCTGCGACTGCAGCCCGCTGACCAGCTCAAGGAACAGCGTGCGCTCGGCCTTCAATCCCTCCTCGAAGCTGGCGCTGTTGACCGCCGCCTCGATGCAGCGGATGTTGTACTCAGGCGCCACGAAGCCGCGGAAGCGCTTGGCGTTGGCCGCGCGGAATTTGGCGAACAGGGCCGCATTGCCGCGGTCGGGCAGCAGCTTGTCGTCGGCGTCGCGCACCTTGCGCAGTGGCCGGCCTTCGGCCAGCACCTGGCGGGCAAACTGCTTGGCACCGGCCAGCAGTTCGCCCTCGCTGACCAACGCGTCGAACAGCCCCATGGCGAGGCTGTCAGCGCCGCCCACATGGCTGCCCGAGGTGACCATCTCCAGCGCCTTGGCCGCGCCAACGATGCGGGGCAGCCGCTGGGTGCCACCGGCCCCGGGCAACAGGCCCAAGTGCACTTCGGGCAGGCCACACTTGGCGCTGGGCACGGCCACGCGGTAGTGGCAGCACAAGGCCACCTCGAAGCCACCGCCCAGCGAGGTGCCGTGGATGGCGGCCACCACCGGGAACGGCGCCGCTTCGATCGCGTCCTGGATCAGCTGCAGCGCGGGCCCTTGCGGCGGCTTGCCGAATTCAGTGATGTCGGCGCCGGCCAGGAAAGTGCGGCCCTCGCAGATCAGCACCAGCGCCCGGATGCCCGGCATGGCCTTGGCCTGTTGCAGACCCGCGAGAAGGCCCTCGCGCAGCACCGCCGACAAGGCATTGACCGGTGGGTTGTTGAGGCTGAGCACGGCGATCTCGCCGTCGGCGGTCAGGGTGGTGACTGCATTGAGGGTGGTCATGGGGTGAGTCTCCTGGAGGGGCGTCGGTTGTTGTTGGGCTCAGCTGGGTCGACAACTGCGGCTTCACTGCACGAGCCGAAGCCGGAGGTTTAACAGCAACAGGCGGTCCGGGAACGTCATGTGTAGGACAGTGGCGTGTTGCAGCAACGCCCGCCGTCGCGCCGGGCGGCGGGTAGACCCACCCACGACCCACCCACAGGCCGCTTCACGGCAAGTAGGGCATGGCCGGGGTGCCGCGTTGGCTGGCGATCACCCGTTGTGCGTCCTCGACAAAGTCGCACAGCAGCGCCCGCGTCTGCCGCGGGTCAATGATGTCCTGGCCGGTGGCCTCGGCGGTGCGGAACGGCGACGCGATGGCATTCAGCCGGGCTTCGATCTCGGCCTGCTTGGCTGTCGGATCGGGCGCGGTCTCGATGTCCCGCCGGTAGGCCGCTGACACGCCGCCCGCAATGTGCATCGACCCCCAACGGGCCGATGGCCAGGCAAAGCGGCGGAACATGCCCGAGGGCCGGTGGTGACACTGGCCGCCAACACCGTAGAGGCGGTCGATCACGACGGTGCAAAAGGGCATCTCGCTGAGGCACAGCGTCGACACCAGCCGCGCACCAGCGCGCTCGATGCCCAGCTTCTCGGACTGCAGGCCGACCTGGAAGCCGGGCTCATCGGCGAGCGATATCAGCGGCAGGTGGAAGGTGTTGCAAAGCTGGATCAGCCGGATCACCTTGTTGCCGGCGGCCACGTCGGTGGCGCCGCCGTTGGCGAGCGGGTCGTTGCACATCAGGCCCACCGGGTGGCCGTTGAATCGGGCCAGCCCGGTGATGCGCGCGCGGCCGTGTTGCGGGCCGATCTCGAAGAACGACCCGCGGTCGACGATGTGGTCTATCAGGCGGCGGGCGTTGAACGGCAGCCGCCGGTTCCTCGGCACCAGGCTCAGCAAGGCGTCATCGGCACGTTGCGGTGAATCGTCGGTCGGGCCACGCGGTGCCGTGTCGTGCACGCTGGACGGCAGGTAGGACAGGAAGCGGCGGATCTGCGCAAACGCGTCCTGCTCGGTGGCGGCCGGGTTGTCGATGCAGCCGCTGATGCGGGTGTGGATCTGCGCGCCGCCGAGCGCCTCTTTGGTGATGTCCACGCCCAGCGCGGCCTTGACCACCGGCGGGCCGCCGGGGAACAGTTGGCCCATGCCCTCGACCATCACGCTGAAGTGCGACAGCGGCGCAAGAATCGCCGGCAGCCCGGCGACCGAGCCCATCACCGCTGAGACCACCGGCACCTGCGACAGCAATTTGACGTCGACCGCCGTCCAGATATTGCCGTCGGGCAAGTAGGTGCGGCCGATCTCATCGAAGCTGCGCACACTGCCGCCCGCGGCGTCGAGCAAGCGCACCAGCGGCAGCCGCCATTCGCGCGCGCGTTCACTGGTGGACAGCTCTGCGCCCAGCCCCGAGACGCTGCCGCCCGAGCCCCACCCGCACGCTGAAGTCGCTGGCCTTGACGAGCACCTTGCGGCCGTCGATCCGCACGCTGCCCTCCACCTGCGGCTTCGGCACGAAGCTCTGCAAGTGCGTGCCGGCATAGGTGGCGCTGCCGACCAGTGCCATCGTCTCCTGAAAGCTGCCGGGGTCGGCCAGCTGCGCCACCCGCTCGCGCACGGTCAGCTTGCCGCGCTCGCGTTGCTTGGCGATGCCTGCGGGGCCCATCCCAAACCAGGGCGCCCACACTCGCGAGGACTTGTTCAGCATTGCCCTAAAGTCTGTATGCCTGTTTAACGCGAAGCCAAGGGGAAAGTTGCGAGCGCCAGCCAAGCGTCTGTTAACGGGCCCCGGCAAATGGCGCAGTCGGCCCGGCCGGTCGGCCGATCACCTGTATCGTCCTACTCGGCTCGGCTCGGCTCGGCTCGGCTCGGTTGGCGTTGCTCCCGCGCCCGGCGTGGCGTTGCGGCCCTGCCGTGGTCAGCCGCCCGGCGGGCTGTCCACGGCCTTTCATCCCTCACATCCCCCCACAGGAGGCCCGCTTGAAGTTTCAGATGGCAAAAAACTCGCTCTTTTCGATCCTGCTGCGTTCGCGTTGGTGGTTCAGCCTGCTGATCGCTGTGGGGCTGGGCGCGCTGGCCTATGCGCTGCTGCCCGCGCAGTTTCGTGTGGTCGGTGCGCTGTCGGGCCTGCCGTTTGCGGTGGTCGCGGTGGTTGCGGCAGTGCGCCAATGGCATGTGCCCAGCGCCGCGCGGGTCGCCGCCACGAAGCAGGCGCTGCTTGCCATGCCCTGGGCTGCGTTTGCGGCGCTGTTGGAGCAGGCTTTTCGCCGCGATGGCTACACCGTGCAGCGAGGCAAGAAGGCGCCCGTCGACTTCGAGCTCGAGCGCCAGGGACAGCGCACCCTGGTCAGTGCGCGGCGCTGGAAATCAGCCCGCACCGGCCTGGAGGCCTTGCGCCCGCTGCAGGCGGCGCGTGCGGCCACCGAGGCGCCGGAGGCGATCTACATCGGCCTGGCGCCGCTCAGCGACACCGCCCAGCCTTTCGCCGCCGAACACCGCATCACCGTCTGGCACGCCACCGAACTGGCCCACGCGTTGCGCGGCCTGCCACTGACGCCGCCCGCCGCCCGTTGAGGCCCACCCTGAAAGCGCCACGCCCATGACCCGCAAGACCCCGCCCGAGCTGCGCAGCGCACGCTGGTTTGCGCCCGACGACTTCCGCTCCTTCGGCCACCGTTCGCGGGTGCTGCAGATGGGCTATGCGCCCACTGACTGGGTCGGCAAACCCATCATCGCCATCGTCAACACCTGGAGCGATGCCAACCAGTGCCACGCGCACTTCAAGCAGCGGGTCGACGATGTCAAGCGGGGTGTGCTGCAGGCCGGTGGCTTTCCGCTGGAGCTGCCGGCCATCAGCTTGAGTGAGAGCATGGTCAAGCCCACGACCATGCTCTACCGCAACTTCCTGGCGATGGAGACCGAGGAGTTGCTGCGCAGCCACCCAGTGGATGGCGCGGTGTTGATGGGTGGCTGCGACAAGACCACGCCCGGCCTGACCATGGGCGCGCTGAGCATGGGCCTGCCCTTCATCTACTTGCCCGCCGGGCCGATGCTGCGTGGCAACTGGCGCGGCCAGGTGCTGGGCTCGGGCTCGGACGCCTTCAAGTACTGGGACGAACGCCGCGCCGGGCGTTTGTCCGATCAGGCTTGGGCAGACATGGAAGCCGGCATCGCCCGCAGCCACGGCACCTGCATGACCATGGGCACGGCCGCCACGATGACCGGCATCGCCGAGGCGGTGGGCTTCACCTTGCCGGGTGCGTCCAGCATCCCCGCGGCCGACGCCAACCACATCCGCATGTCGGCGCAATGCGGCCGCCGCATCGTCGAGATGGTGTGGGACGACCTGACACCCGCCAAGCTGCTGAGCCGCGCCAACTTTGACAACGGCATTGCCTGCGCGATGGCGATGGGCTGCAGCACCAACGCCATCATCCACTTGATCGCGATGTCGCGGCGGGCCGGCCACCCGGTCACGCTGGACGACTTCGACGCCGCCAGCAGAAAGGTGCCGGTGATCGCCAACATCCGGCCCAGCGGCGATACCTACCTGATGGAAGATTTTTTCTACGCCGGTGGCCTGCCGGCCTTGCTGCAGCGCATCCGCGGCCACTTGCAGACCGACGCGCTCACCGTCAACGGCAAGACGATCGGCGAGAACATCGCCGGTGCCGAGGTCTTCCACGACGACGTGATCCGACCGCTGGACCAGCCGATCTACGCCGAAGGTGCGTTGGCCGTGCTGCGCGGCAACCTGGCACCCGACGGCGTCTGCATCAAACCCAGCGCCTGTGCGCCGCACCTGCTGCAGCACAGCGGCCGCGCGCTGGTCTTCGACGACTACCCGGCGCTGAAGAAAGCTGTCGACGACCCTGACCTCGACGTCACCGGCGACGACATCCTGGTGCTGCGTTATGCCGGCCCCAAGGGCGCCGGCATGCCCGAGTGGGGCATGTTGCCGATCCCGACCAAGCTGTTGAAGGCCGGCGTCAAAGACATGCTGCGCTTGAGCGATGCCCGCATGAGCGGCACCAGCTACGGCGGCTGCCTGTTGCACTGCGCGCCCGAGGCGGCCATCGGCGGGCCGCTGGCGCTGGTGAAAACCGGTGACCGCATCACCGTGGACGTGCCGGCCCGCACGATCCACCTGGAAGTCACCGACGAAGAACTGGCGCTGCGGCGTGCCGCCTGGGTCGCGCCGCAGCCGCGTTATGAACGTGGCTACGGCTGGCTGTTCGGCCGCCACATCCTGCAGGCCAACGAAGGCTGCGATTTCGACTTTCTCGAAACCAGCTTTGGTGCGCCGGTGGCCGAACCCGACATCTACTGAGCGCTGTCACCATGAACCCGAGCACCCGGCAACAACTGATGGCGGTGAGCACGGCCACGCTGTGCACGGCGCTGTTCAAGCGCGGGCTGAAGAACCAGTTCATCCAGGACGTGCGGCCGCTGAACCCCGGCCTGCCCAACATGGTCGGCCCGGCCTTCACGCTGCGCTACATCCCGGCCCGTGAAGACCTGAACACACTCGCTGCCTTCCAGGATCGCCAGCATCCGCAACGCCAGGCGGTGGAGCAGTGCCCGCCCGGCGCGGTGCTGGTGATGGACAGCCGCAAGAACGCGCGTGCCGCTTCGGCCGGCGGCATCTTGGTCAGCCGCTTGATGGTGCGCGGCGTGGCCGGGGTGGTCACCGACGGTGGTTTTCGCGACAGCCCCGAGATCGCCCGCCTGGCCATCCCCGCCTACCACCAGCGCCCCAGCGCGCCGACCAACCTGACGCTGCACCAGGCGCTGGACATCAACCTGCCGATCGGCTGTGGCGACGTGGCGGTGTGGCCGGGCGATGTGGTGGTGGGCGACGGTGAAGGTGTGGTGGTGATCCCCGGGGCCATCGCCGACGAGGTGGCGGCCGAAGCGGTGGAAATGACCGTGTTCGAAGACTTCGTCACCGAGCGGGTGCTGGCTGGCCAGAGCATCCTGGGTCTGTACCCGCCCACCGACGAGCAGAGCCGCGTCGACTTCGCAGCCTGGCGGTTGGCCTTGGGCCGCTGAGGCGCGACCACCGGGCCTGCCCTCGGTCACATCGGCCTCACTGCGCCTTGATGCCTGCGGTGTTGATCACGCGGGTCCAGAGCTCGAGCTCGCTCTTGACGAACTTTGTGTAAGCCGCGCCCCCTGCTCGGGCACGGTGAACCCGATCGATTCCATGCGTTGTCTGATCTCGGGCGAGCGCATGATCTTTTTCATCGTGGCCTCCAACTTGTCGACGATGGGCTGTGGTGTGCCCTTGATCGCCGACAGCCCCGACCAGCTCAGCGCCTCGTAGCCCTTGACGCCGGTCTCGGCGATGGTCGGCACGTCGGGGAACAGCGGGTTGCGCTGCAGGCTGGTGACGGCCAGCGCACGCAGTTTGCCGGCCTTGATGTGCGGCAGCGCGGTGTCCTGGTTGATGAACATCAGCGGGATCTGGCCGCCCAGGATGTCTTGCATCATCGGGCCGCCGCCGCGGTACGGAATGCCCACGATGTACAGCGGCTGGCCGTTGACGCCACCCACCTGCTTGAGCAGTTCCATCGCCATGTGGCCCGACGCGGCATGGGTGTAACCGTAGTTCAGCTTGCCCGGGTTCTTGCGGATATAGGCCAGCAAGTCCTGAAAAGTCTTGAACGGCTGATCAGGGTGCACCACCAGCAAGTTGGGCCCGGTGTGCACCTGGCTGACATGGATGAAATCGCGCATCGAGTCGTAGCCCAGCTTGGGGTCGAGCCCGTGGGCCACCGCGTTCTGGCCGACGCCGGACTGCGCCAGGGTGTAGCCATCGGGCGCCGCCTGCGCGGCCTTCAGCGTGCCGATGGTGCCGCCCGCACCGCCGATGTTCTCGACGATGAAGGGCTGGCCCAGTTCCCGGCCCAGGGCTTGGGCGACCATGCGGGCCATCACGTCGCTGGTGCCGCCGGCCGGAAACGGGCTGATGATCTTGACCGGCTTGGCGGGCCAGGCCTCTTGCGCCAACGCTGGCAGGGCGGTCAGGGCCAGTGCAGTGGCCGCCGCCACGAGCAGCTTGCAACAAGTCATCTGCTGTCTCCTGGTGGCCGTTCAGGCACTTACTGTCGCACGTCGACCACCAGCCGGCCGCGGATGCTGCCGCCCAGAATCTGCGGCGCGGTGGCCAGCGCCTCGGCCAGGCCGATGCGGCGGGCGATCAGCGCCAGGGCGCCGTGGTCGATGTCCTGCGCCAGCCGCTCCCAGGCTTGAATGCGCAGGGTCAGTGGCGCCATCACGCTGTCGATGCCGACCAGCTTGACGCCACGCAGGATGAACGGCGCCACGGTGAGCGGCAGGTCCATGCCCTGGGCCAGGCCGCAGGCGGCAACGGTGCCGCCGTAGCGGGTGCTGGCGCAGGCGTTGGCCAGCGTGTGCGACCCCACCGTATCGACCACGCCGGCCCAGCGCTCCTTTTGCAGCGGCTTGCCCGGCGCCGACAGCGTGGCCCGGTCGATGACTTCGGCCGCGCCCAGGGTCGTCAGGTAATCGGCCTCGGCGGCCTTGCCGGTGGAGGCGACCACGCGGTGGCCCAGCCGCGACAACAGCGACACCGCGACCGAACCGACCCCGCCGGTGGCGCCGGTCACCAGGATGTCACCGCTGCCGGCTTGCACACCTTGGCGCTCCAGCGCCAGCACGCAGAGCATCGCGGTGTAGCCCGCCGTGCCCAGGGCCATCGCGTCGGCCGGCTGCAGTGCGGCGGGCAGGCGCACCAGCCAGTCGCCGTTGACACGGGCTTTCTCGGCCAAGCCGCCCCAGTGTGATTCGCCGACGCCCCAGCCGTTGAGGATGACGGCGTCGCCGACCTGCCAGCGCGGGTCGTCGCTGGCGCTCACCGTGCCGGCGAAGTCGATGCCGGGCACCATCGGCCATTTGCGCACCACGGGTGACTTGCCGGTGATCGCCAGGCCGTCCTTGAAGTTGATGGTGGAAAAGGCGACGTCGACCGTGACACCGTTGGCTTCGAAAGCGGGCAGGGCGCTGTCGTCGAGTGTGCGGACCGAGCCGCTGGTGGTCTTGTCGGCGTTCTGTTCAAGGTAGAGGGCACGGAACATGGGGGTCCTTGGCTACGGGTGGGTGGTGAGGGTGAGGTGCTAAATCAAGGCTGCAGCGTCATGGCCGCTCAGCCGCCTTGTTGGGCCCGGTCGAAGCGCGCATCGCGCCAGGCGATGGCCTCGCGCATGCCGCGTTCGCGGGCGATGTCCATGAAGGCCCGCTTGTCGGGCGAGCCCTGCGACTCGATCGCATGGTCGATGTCCAGCGCCATGCGCAAGGCGGTCTGCAAGCCCTGGATGTCGTAGGTGCGGTTCAGCGCCTGCTTGGTCTGCATCACCAGTTGCGGGTCCATCAGCGCGATGCCGCGCGCCGTGCGCAGCGCTGCTTCCAGCTGCGTGCCCGGCGCCACCACCCGGCTGATCAAGCCCATCGCCAGCGCCTCGGGCGCGCTGATGCGGTCGTCGGCCGACAAGATGATGCGCTTGGCGTGTTTGGGGCTGGTCATCCAGGGCAGCAGCATCGTGACGATGCCGGCGCCGAACTTCAGCTCGGGTTCGCCAAACACCGCATCTTCGCTGGCGATGGTGATGTCGCAGGCCATCGCCAGCTCGAAGGCGCCGGCCAGGCAGGCGCCATGCACCGCGGCGATGGTCGGCTTGGGGCTGTTCCAAAAGCGCATCGTGG
This sequence comes from Burkholderiaceae bacterium, assembly GCA_043749575.1. Classification (GTDB taxonomy): domain Bacteria; phylum Pseudomonadota; class Gammaproteobacteria; order Burkholderiales; family Burkholderiaceae_C; genus Pseudaquabacterium. The sequence continues at coordinate 16,906 of JAYVDE010000606.1, forward strand.
TGTCGAAATCCAGGTCGAGGATCTCGCGCCAGACCTGCGCGCCCTCGGGCCGCTGTGCCATCTGCGCCTTCAGGTCGAAGCCCGACGAAAACGCCCGGCCAGCGCCGCTGACCACGATCACGCGCACCTGCGGGTCGGCCTCGGCCTGGTCCATCGCCTGGTTGATCTCGAGCAGCGCGGCCTTGTCCAGCGCGTTCAGCCGGGCGGGGCGGTTCAGCACCAAGTGGGCGACAGCGTCGGTGAGGCTCAGGGTGATGGCTTGGAATTCGGTCATGGGCGGGTGTTTTGCGGTTGTTTTGCGTCAGGTTCAGCGAGCTTGAGCGCAGTTCAGCCAGGCTCAGCGAGGTTCAGCGAGATTCAGCGAGGTTCAGCGAGATTTAGCCAGGCTCAGCGAGGTTTAGCGAGCTTCAGCGCGACAGCGGCAGCAGCGTGCCGGCTTCGACCAACGCCTTGAACTGGCCGCGGTCGGCCTTGCCGGTGCGCCCCAGCGGCAGCGCGCTGGCGATGTGGAAGGCGTCGGGCTGCTTGAAACGCTCGAGCCGGGTCGCCAGGTGCTGGCGCAGCGTGGCGAGGTTGAACGCGGCACCGGCACGTGGCACCACCAGCACATGGATGCGCTCGCCCAGCAGCGCATCGGCGATGCCACTGGCCATCGCGGCGGCCACGTCGGGGTGTGAGCAAACGGCTTGCTCGATCTCGACCGGCGTCACCTTGTTGCCGCCCCGGCTGATCACCTCCTTCAGCCGGCCCATCAGCTCGACCAGCTCACCGGCCACGTCACGCGCCAGGTCGCCGGTGCGCAACCAGCCGTCCTGGTAGGCGGCAGCGGTCAGTGCGGGCTCGTCCAGGTAGCCGTTCATCAGGAACGGGCTGCGAATCTGCAACTCGCCAACGGCACCGGGATCGGCCGGCCGGCCCTGGGCATCGACGATGCGGTGCAAGACGCCGGGCGAGGGCCGGCCGATGCAACCGGGGTAGCGGGCGAAATCGGCCGGAAAGCCGAAAAAATCGCAGGTCGCGGTTTCGGTCAGGCCGTAGATGTCGACCAGTGTGGTGCGGGCAAAACGCTGGCGGATCGTGCTGGCCAGCGACAAGCCCAGCGATTCACCGCCGATCAGGATTTGCCGCAGGTCGCCCTGGCCGGCCACCGCATCGATCGCCGCGCCGTGGTCGGCGTCGGCAAACAGCACCCGCATCATCGTCGGCACCATGCCGACGCGGCTGATGCGCTGGTCGGCCAGGGTCTGCAGGAAGGGCGCGGGATCGAATTTCGGCTGCATCACCAGCGTGCCGCCGCGCAGCAGCGTGAGCAGGCTGAGCCACAGGCCGAAGCTGAAGGTGATGTTCAACACCAGCAACGTGCGATCAGCCGGCTGGAAGCCCAGCAGCTGATCGATCTGGCCGATCTTGCCGTGGAAGGCGTCGTGTCCGATCACCACGCCCTTGGGCACGCCGGTCGACCCGGAGGTGAAGACCACCAGCGCGGCACCCTGCAGCAGCGCCCGCTCGGGCGGGGCTTGGCTGGTCAGCGCCGACAGCCTGCGGTCGTCGTGCGCACCGGCTTGAAGATCGACCTGCCAGCGCGCGCGGCTGCGCTGCTGGAAGCCTTGGGCCACCGCCGCCGGTGTGCTGCGGTGCACCGGCACCGCCACGCCACCGGCCTGCCAGATGCCGAGCAGCGCGGCGATGTCGAGCGGCTGGTTCGACACCTGCAGATGCACCGGTTCGTGCGGCCGCAGCCCGGCTTGGCGCAGCTGTGCCGCCAGCGCGCCGGCCTGCTCGGCGAGGTCGGCATAACGCAGCGCGGCGCCGTCAACCAGCACCGCATCCGCCGCTTGGTTTTGCCGGCAGGCGGTGCTCAGGGCTTCGCTCAAAGCACCGGCCATGGGGTCTCCAGTGAGAGGGGGCCGCCCAAGCCGGCGGCGGTTGCAGGGTTTGATCAGTGCGCTTTGAAACCCCGGCTGGGGCCGCCGAGCAGCGCCGGCCCGCCTGGCTCAGCGTTTGACGGGCAGCGGCCGGCCTGGCGCTGGCCGGCCCGTGCCGCGCGAGCGGTCAGCGTCGGGGCGCGGGCCGCGGGGCCGGTCACCACCGTCATGCCGGGGCGACCCCATGCGCTGGGCATTTGCCGGATCGGCGGGGGGCATGTCGGTCTTGCGGATGCGCACGGTTTTGCGCTCGGCCGGGGCGGCGTGCGCGTCCGGGTCGACCTGCGCGACCTGCGCGACCTCGCCCTCGACCCGCGCGGCCTCGCGCTCGACCAGGCCGGCGCTGTCAGTAGCCTGCGACGCGCCAATGCCGGCGGCCATTGCCGCGGCCAGTGCCTCGACCGGCGCGGTGCCGACGGGCTTGCCCTCGGCCGCCTCGTCGGCCTTGATCACCCGGGTGAACGGCGCCAGCAGGCCGATCATCTGGCCGTAGACCTTGGGGTTGCCGGCGACCAGCTCACGCTGGTAGAGAAAGTCGGCCTCGCCGGTGAAGTTGCCGACTAGGCCGCCGGCCTCGGTGATGATCAGCGTGCCGGCGGCCATGTCCCAGGGCTGCAGGCCGGTCTCGAAGAAGCCGTCGTACCAGCCGGCGGCCACGTAGCACAAGTCCAGCGCGGCGGCGCCTGGGCGGCGCAGGCCGGCGCAGGCCGGCATCATCACTTCCAGCATCTTCAGGTAACGCTGAAAGTTGTCGCCGCGGCGGAGCGGGAAGCCGGTGCCGATCAGTGAATCGGCCAGGCGGGTGCGCTTGCTCACGCGCAGGCGTTTGTCGTTCAAGAATGCACCCCGGCCGCGCGAGGCGTAGAACAAGTCGTTGCGGGTCGGGTCGTAGACAACGGCCTGCTGGACCACGCCGCGCCAGGCCAGCGCGATGCTGACGGCATAGGCCGGAAAACCGTGCAGGAAGTTGGTGGTGCCGTCCAGCGGATCGATGATCCAGGTGAACTCGCTGTCTTGCGTACCGTGCTCGCGGCCCGATTCTTCGGCCAGGATGCCGTGGCTCGGGTAGGCGGTGAGCAAGATCTCGATGATCGCGGCCTCGGCCAACTGGTCGATTTCGCTGACGAAATCGTTCGGCCCCTTGCTGCTGATCTTCAGGATGTCCAGGTCCTGCGAGCCCCGGTTGATGATCGCGCCCGCTGCGCGCGCAGCCTTGGTGGCGATGTTGAGCATGGGGTGCAGGGATTGCGACATGGTCGTCCTGTGGGTCTGGGCAGCGGGGCGTACAAGACGGCCGGGCTAGGGGCTGGCGGAAGGAAAGAGCGGGGCCGGCGCTTGGCGCTGGCGTTTGGGGCTGGCTGACACAGGGACAATCACCCGCGCAGCCCAGGAGTTTACCCGCACGAGACCGCCAACACCCCAACCGACACCGTGGACAACACCCGCTTCGTGCTGCTCAACACCAGCCACCCCGGCAACGTGGGCGCCACCGCCCGGGCGATGAAGGTGATGGGTTTTTCCGACTTGGTGCTGGTGGCGCCGCGTTTTGCCGACGTGCTAAGCCAGGAAGAAACGGTGGCGATGGCCAGCGGCGCAGCCGACATCCTGGTGCGCGCGCGCATCGTGGCCAGCTTGCCCGACGCGCTGGACGGCATCAGCCACGCCTGCGCCACCGCGATGACGCCGCGCGATTTTGGCCCGCCCACGGTGTCGCCACGGGCGCACCTGCCGACGCTGGTCGATGCCGTGCAGCAGGGCCGCGAACGGGTGGCCTTCGTCTTCGGCAGCGAGCGTTTCGGCATGGCCAACGAGGATGTCTGGCGCTGCCACAGTTGTTTGAACATTCCCACTGATCCGGGCTACGGCTCGCTGAACCTGGCCCAGGCGGTGCAGCTGATCGCCTACGACTGGCGCAGCGCGCTGGGTGGCTTCAGCGTGTTGCCGCGCACGGCCCAGCCGGTGCTGGCCGATGGTCTGGAAGTGGCGGGCGCGCTGGCGCACTGGCAGCAGGTGCTGGAGCAGATCGGCTTCCTCGACCCCGCCGCGCCCAAGCGGCTGATGCCACGGCTGCAGCAGTTGCTCAACCGAGCGCAGCTGAGCCAACAAGAGCTGCACATCCTGCGCGGCATCGCCCGGGCGGTGGGCAAGCGGCCCTGAAGTCGGCAAGCGCACGAAAAAAGGGCTCGCCAAGGCGGGCCCTTTCTGAGCGAACTGGCCGGGGAGCCCGCCCGCAGCCTCAGGCCTGGCGCGGTGTCACTGCGATGCCGCCGAAGCCGCTGCCGGCGCGGCCACTGGCGCGGCCACTGGCGCGGCGACCGTCGTGGCCGGCGCGGCCAGCGTCGCCGTGGCGGCGGCCGGTGCCGGGCTGGCGTGTTTGGCGCTGCCACTCATCGGCAGCAAGGGCACGATCAGCAGGGCCACGATGTTGATGATCTTGATCAACGGGTTGATGGCCGGGCCGGCGGTGTCCTTGTACGGGTCGCCCACGGTGTCGCCGGTGACGGCGGCCTTGTGGGTGTCGCTGCCCTTGCCACCGTGGTGGCCGTCTTCGATGTACTTCTTGGCGTTGTCCCAGGCGCCACCGCCGGTGCACATCGAGATCGCCACGAACAGGCCGGTCACGATCGTGCCCATCAGCAGCCCGCCGAGTGCGGCCGGCCCGAGCACCAGGCCGACGACGATCGGCACCACCACCGG
>JAYVDE010000607.1:0-21501 GCA_043749575.1 Burkholderiaceae bacterium
AGGCGCCCGACGGCCAGGTGCTGCTGGCCGCCGGCCGCAGTGTCGAGCTGGTGGATTCCGGCCTGCCGAACCTGTCGGTCAAGCTCACGGCACCGCAGGGCGAGGCGGTGAACCTGGGCACGGTGCTGGCCGGTGGCGGGCGCATCGACTTGCAAGCCGCGTTGGTCAACCAGCAGGGCATCCTGCGCGCCGACCGGCTGGGGGGGGGTCAGGTTGGCCAAGTTGGCCAAGTTGGTCGCGGCGGTGAGGTCGTGCTGAGCGCCAGCAGCGGCGTCGATCTCGGCGCCGCCAGCCAGACCAGCGCCAACGGCGCGGCCGGCGGGCAGGTGCGCGTCGACGGCGGCAGCGGCACCACGCTCCTGACCGGCCAGGTGTCGGCCACCGGCAGCCGCGCGGCGGGCGGCGGCATCACGCTGCTGGGCCGGCAGGTCGGTCTGATGGACGGCGCGTTGGTCGATGCCTCGGGCGCAGCCGGCGGTGGTGCGGTGCGGGTCGGTGGTGGCGTCCAGGGCAAGGACGCGGCCTACCGCAATGCCGATGCGGTCTACATGGCGCCGAGGGCGACGATTTCCGCCGATGCCACGGTCAACGGTGACGGCGGCCTGGTCGTGCTGTGGAGCGACATCGCCACCCGCGTCTACGGCGCTTTGAGCGCACGCGGCGGTCCGCTGGGCGGCAACGGCGGCTTCATCGAGACCTCGGGCCACTGGCTGGATGCGCAGCCCTGGTCGGTGCGCACCAACGCCCCGATTGGCCTGGCAGGGCAGTGGTTGCTCGATCCGTTCGACATCGTCATTGCCAATGCAGGGACCGACCAGAACATCGGCAGCGGGCCGAACTTCACCAGCTCGGCCGCGCCAAGCCTGCTGCGCACGGGCACGATCGAGCAGGCGCTCGACACCAGCGATGTCACGGTGACCACCGGGCCGGGTGGCACGGGCACCGGCACCATCACCATGACCGGGGCCACGATCGGGGATGGCGACATCAGCAACTTCTTTAACTCCCGCCGGCTCACGCTCAATGCGGTTGGCAACATCGTCATCAGCGGATCGCAGCTGGGCAGCTTTACCAACCCGCTGCACATTGACCTGATCGCCGGCGGCAGCGTGTCGATCAGCAGCAATTCGTTGTTCAGGACGGCCGGCGGCGGCATCAGCATCACGGCGCCGGCGGTTTCGGTGGCGCGTTCCACCCTCAACACCTCGGTGCGTGTGCCGGGCGGCGGTGGCACGCTGCCGCCCATTTCGACCGGCGCCATCCGCGTGTCGGCCAACGACGTGATGCTGGAGGCAGGCACGCAACTGGTCTCGGTGGCGTCGGCCACGGCGATCCACCTGCAGGGCAACAACGCCAGTCTGGCGATGGCCAGCTTCGTCAACCAGGCGGGCGCCACAGCGCTGCAGGCGCCAAATGGGCGCTGGTTGGTGCAGGCCGGTGATTCCACCGCGTTGGGCTTTTCGCCCGGGCCCCTGGTGGCCGATTTCTGGCAGTTTGGCGTCGCAGCCACCACGCCGCCGGCTGCCAGCGGCAAGGGTTTTCTGTTCGCGGCGGCGCCCACGTTGGCGGCCGCTGGCTTCCAGCGGGTCTATGACGGCGGCACCGCCATCGACAGGACGGCCCTAGAGGCCACGCTGACAGGTTTGCGACCCGGCCTGGCGCTGGTGGGTGCGCCCGTGTTCAGCAACAGCAACGCCGGCCAGGGCGTGTCGGTGGTTCTGGCCGCCAACGACCTGGGCCAAGTGGTCGAAACGGCGGCTGGCAAGCCGGTCTACGGCTACCAGGTCAGTGCCGGTGCGATGGTCGGCGACATCAGCCCCCGCCCGATCACGCTCGCGGCCGTGACCGTGGCCACCAAGGTCTATGACGGCAGCACCGCCGCCACCGTCTCCAGCTGGACGCTGTCCAATGTGATCACCGGTGACGCGGTGCAGGTGGCCGCTGGTGCCGGCGTTTTCGACTCGGCCAACGCGGGATCGAACAAGTCGGTCCTGGCCACGCCCACCCGTTTGGGCGGAGCCGCAGCGAGCAACTACAGCATCGGTGCGGCCTCGGCGATCGGCAGCGCGTCGATCTCGCAGCGAACGCTCTTTGTCAACGGCGTCAGCGTGGCCGACAAGGTCTATGACGGCAGCACCGCCGCCACCGTCACCAACTGGTCGCTGTCGAACCTGGTCGCCGGTGACCAGGTGCAGGTCGGTGCCAGCAGCGCACAGTATGCAAGTCCGGGCGTCGGCACGGCCAAGCCGGTGCAAGCCATCGCCACCGGGCTGAACGGCGCCGCGGCCGGCAACTACAACATCGATCCGCAATTCGACAGGGCTACAGGCGCCGCATCGATCACCGCCCGCCCCCTGACGATGAGCAACGTGGCGGTGGCCGACAAGGTCTACGACGGCAGCACCGCTGCCCAGGTGACAAACTGGACCTTGTCGGGTTTGGTGGGCAGCGAGCAGGTCAACACCGGACCTGCGACCGGCCAGTTCACCACGCCGGCAGTGGGCGACAACAAGCCGGTGCGGACCACCTTCAGCCTGCTGCCGGGCGCAGGTGCTGCCAACTACGTCGTCGCCGACCTGGCGGGCTCGGCGACGGCGGCCATCACGCCTCGACCGCTGGTGCTGGCCAGCGTGGCCGTGGCCGACAAGGTCTATGACGGCACTACGGCCGCCACCATCACCAACTGGTCGCTGTCGAACATGGTCAGCGGCGACCAGGTGCAGGTGCTGGCGGGCACCGGCCAATTCAGCACGGCGGGCGCGGGCACAGCCAAGCCGGTGCTGGCGGTGGCCAGCAGCCTGGGCGGTACGGATGCCGGCAACTACAGCCTGGTGGCAGCGTCGCAAACGGGCAGTGCCAACATCAGCCAACGACCGCTCAGCTTGGCAAGCGTGGCCGTGGCCGACAAGGTCTATGACGGCAACACGGTCGCCACCGTCACCAACTGGTCGCTGTCGAACGTGGTCAGCGGCGACCTGGTGCAGGTGTTGGCGGGCACCGGCCAATTCAGCACCGCAGGCGCGGGCACAGCCAAGCCGGTGCTGGCGGTGGCCAGCGGCCTGGGCGGCACGGATGCTGGCAACTACAGCCTGGCTTCGGCATCGCAGGCGGGCAGCGCCAGCATCAGCCAGCGACCGCTCAGCCTGGCCAGCGTGGCGGTGGCCGACAAGGTCTATGACGGCAACACGGCCGCCACCGTCACCAACTGGTCGCTGTCGAACGTGGTCGAGGGTGACCAGGTGCAGGTGCTGGCGGGTACCGGCCGGTTCAGCACGGCGGGCGCGGGCGCGGCCAAGCCGGTGCTGGCCATCGCCAGCAGCCTGGGTGGCGCCGATGCCGGCAACTACCGCCTGAGCAGGGCGGCGTCGCAGTCCGGCAGCGCGGCCATCACGCCGGCGCCACTGCGCTACCTGGCTGACCCGGCCAGCACGGTCAGCGGCCAGCCACTGCCGGCCTTGACGGGCACGGTGACCGGCTTCGTCAACGGCGAGTCGCTGGCCGGTGCCACCACCGGCAACTTGCTGTTTTCGACCGATGCCCTGCCAGCGTCGCCGCCAGGGCCCTACGCGGTGGCTGGCAGTGGCCTGGCCGCGCTCAACTACCGCTTTTCGCAGGCGCCGGGCAATGCCAGCGCTCTGACGCTGACACAGGCACCGGCGCCGAGCGAGCCCGGCCCGTTGCCCGTGAACCCGTTCGTGACCCAGTCGGCCGTGACCCTGGTGCTGCCGCCGCCCGAGGCCACCAGCCCGGCCAGCGGCCGGGCGCTCGATGCGCTGGCCGTGCTGCGCCCGGGTGGCGGCGACCGCACGGAATTCGCCAGCCTCGACCTCGCCAGCCTGAGCCCGGCTGCCGTGGCCGGTGTGCTGGCCGCCCGCGACGAGTACAAAAAGACCACCTTCCAGCTGGCCTTGGCGCAGCTGGAGCTAGACCCGACCCTGGCCGACGCGCCCGGCTGCGCCACCGCGCAGCAGGCCGCCACTGGCCAGTGCCTGATCACGGCGCCACTGGCGGGCGCGCAGGCCTTGTCCAAGGCCCGGGTCGACGACCGCAGCGCCGCCCGGCCGCCGGGGACGGGTGCCGCGCCATCGCCGGCAGCCGCGGCGGCCGCCACTGCCCCGGCAGTCACCACGGCGCCGGCAGCGACCGCTGCGGCGCCGCCACCGGCCGCCACCGCGGCCGTCCGCACGGCCGGCGCGGCGCTGCCGGCCCGACCGCCGCAGCCGGTGGTCGACCTGCCGGCCCGACGCGGCGTGAAGACGGCCAGCCTGCCGCAGATCCAGCGCAAGATCGCGCTGGTGATCGGCATCGACCAGTACAGCGATGCCCGCATCCCGCGGTTGGCCAATGCCGCGAATGACGCGCGGGCGGTGGCTGCGTCGCTGGAGGCCCACCTGGGCTACGAAACCGTGGTGCTGGAAAACGCCAACCGCAGCGGCATCTTCCGGGCGCTGAACCAGCTGGTCGGGCAAGTCGGCCCGGCCGATTCGGTGGTGGTGTATTACGCCGGCCACGGCGAGCGGGCCGAGAAATCAGGCCTGGGCTACTGGCAGCCGGCCGATGCCGACCCCAGCCGCGCCGAGACCTGGATCTCCAACGCCGACATCGACCGCCTGTTGCGCCAGCTGCCGGCGTCGCAGGTCGCCTTGATCTCTGACAGCTGCTACTCGGGCAGCCTGGTCTCGGGTGAGCGTATCCGAGGCGCCACCGCGCTTCAAGACCCGGCCACCTTGCTGGGCCGCCGCGCCACCGTGGTGATGACCTCGGGCGGCAACGAGCCGGTGTTCGATTCGGGTAAAAACGGCCACTCGCCCTTCGCCTGGAGCCTGATGCAGGCCTTGCAGCAGGTGTCAACCTGGAAAGCGGGCAGCAGCGTGTTCGAGCAGGTACGTTTCGCGGTAGCGCGGCAGTTGCCGCAACGCCCGCAGTACGCAGCGGCGCCGAATGCCGGCCACCAGGCCGGTGCCGATTTTCTGTTCGAGCAACGGCAGTTGGAGGGCGTGGTGAAATGACTTTCAAAGGCCGCGGCTGCGGCCCACTTTGCCAGCGCCGACTTCCTGGCGCCGACCTGATGGAGTTCGCCATGAAGCCCCTGCTGCAGCACCGCCCGCGCACCGCCACCGCTTGGCTGGTCACGCTGCTGGTCGTCCTGACCGGCCTGGGCCCGCTGGCGATCGCTCAGCCTGCCGCCCAGGCCACCGCGCCCGTGCTGTCGAACGCCCAGGTCACCGAGGACGCGCTGGTCGATGCGTTGGCCATCGAGCCCGCCTACGCCGACGATGCCGCCAGCGGCGCCACCCGCGGTTTTCGGCCCGCGGTGCGGCCGGGCACGGCGTCGGCCAAGCTGGCCACGGCCCCGGCCAAGCCGGCGGCGCCGGGCAAAGCCAGCCTGCTGATCACCTTCGCTACCGGCTCGGCCGAGCTGACACCTGAGACCATGCAGGTGCTGCAGACGGTGGCCAAGGCACTGCAGAGCGACCGGCTGGCCGGCTTTGTCTTCCGCATCGAGGGCCATGCCGACCCGCGTGGCGCGCCCGAACTGAACATGAAGTTGTCGGAAGAGCGGGCCCAGTCGGTGGCTCACTACCTCAGCGGCAAGCTGGGGGTGCTGCCCGACCGGCTGCAGGCGGTGGGCAAGGGCGCCACCGAGCTGCTCAACCCGCAGCAGCCCGATGCCGCCGAAAACCGCCGGGTGACCATCGTCACCACGCAGTAGCTGGCACGCCGGGGCTTGGCGCGCCCGCTGTGCCCGGTCGATTGACCCGGGGCTGAGCCGGGATGGCCCGGCATCGGCTTTCGACCCCGCCGCTCCCTAGAATGCTGGGCTTTGCCCCCTGGAGCCCGCTCTATGAACGGTCCTGCCGACTTGCCCGCTGGCGCGCTGCGCTCTACCCGAGTGGATGAGCCGTCGGGCGCCGCCAGCGGTCTGTCCGAGAGGCCTACCACCGGCGGGAATGGCCCCCACGTCGCTTCGCTCCTGCCCCCCGGGGGGGCGCAGTCCGGTCTTGGGAGCGGCCCGGCGACAGGCGGGAATTACCCCCACGTCGCTTCGCTCCTGCCCCCCGAGGGGGCGCAGTCCAGTCTTGGGAGCGGCCCGGCGACAGGACTTATCCGCATCCGCGGCGCCCGCCAGCACAACCTGAAGAACCTCGACCTCGACCTGCGCACCGGCGAGATGACGGTGGTCACCGGGCCCAGCGGTTCGGGCAAATCCAGCCTGGTGTTCGACACGCTGTATGCCGAGGGCCAGCGGCGTTATGTCGAGACCTTCAGCGCCTACGCCCGGCAGTTTCTCGACCGCATGGACCGGCCGGCGGTCGACCGCGTCGACGGCGTGCCGCCGGCCATTGCCATCGACCAGACCAACCCGGTGCGCACCTCGCGCAGCACGGTCGGCACGATGACCGAGCTGAACGACCACTTGAAGCTGTTGTTTGCTCGCGCGGCGCAACTGTTCGACCAGCAGACCGCTCAGCCGGTGCGGCACGACACGCCCGATACCATCTATGCCGACCTGCAGGCCAGGGCGGCCGCCAGTGGCGACCCGCGCTTGGTCATCACCTTCCCGGTCGAACTGCCGGCCACGGTGACAGCGGCCGAGGTCGAGCAATGGCTGTCGGCCAGCGGTTTCACCCGGGTGCAGGCCGAGCGGGTGGTCGATGGGCGCACGAGCAGCGCCGGGCCGCCCCAAGCGGCGAGCGCCCCCGCGGGGGGCAGCGCCGCCGCGCCAGCGGCAAGCGTGGGGGCCCGAAAGATTTTGGATGTGGTGGCCGACCGGCTGCGCATCGCCGGCGCCGACAAGGTGCGGGTGATCGAAGCGATTGAACTGTCGCTGAAGCGCGGCAGCGGCCGGGTCAACGTCTATGCCTTGAAAGACGACGCCGAGCCCGACCTGTGGCGCTACTCCACCGGCCTGCATTGCCCTGACAGCGACCTGCGCTACGCCGATCCGCAGCCGGCGCTGTTCAGCTTCAACTCGGCCTTCGGTGCCTGCGAGACCTGCCGCGGCTTTGGCCGGGTGATCGGCGTCGACATGGGCCTGGTCATCCCCGACCAGCGCAAGACGCTGCGCAACGGCGCCATCAAGACCATCCAGACCCCGGCCTGGCAGGATTGCCAGGACGACTTGCTGAAATACGCTGGCGAGGCCGGCATCCCGCGCGACACCGCCTGGAGCCAGTTGTCACCGGCCCAGCACCAATGGGTGATCGAGGGCAACCCCGAATGGGCCGGCAACTGGAACAAGCAGTGGTACGGCGTGCGGCGCTTTTTCGGCTACCTGGAGAGCAAGGCCTACAAGATGCACATCCGCGTGCTCTTGTCGAAGTACCGCAGCTACACGCCCTGTGGCGACTGCGGCGGCGCGCGGCTGAAGACCGAGGCGCTGTTGTGGCGCCTGGGCAGCCATGCCGATGCCGATGCCGATGCGGGCCTGGCGCCGGGCAAGCGCTTCCTGCCGCGTGGCACCGCATGGTCACGCCAGCAGCTCGAAGCCTTGCCGGGACTGAGCCTGCACGACCTGATGCTGATGCCCATCGATCGGCTGCGGCGCTACTTCGACAACCTGTCCTTGCCCAGCACCCTGCTCGACGAGGCGCTGAAGCTGCTGCTCGGCGAGATCCGCACCCGGCTGCGTTACCTCTGCGACGTCGGCCTGGGCTATCTGACGCTGGACCGTCAAAGCCGCACGCTGAGCGGCGGTGAGGTGCAGCGCATCAACCTGACCACCGCGCTGGGCACCAGCCTGGTCAACACGCTGTTTGTGCTGGACGAGCCCAGCATCGGCCTGCACCCGCGCGACATGAACCGCATCGTCGAGGCGATGCACCGGCTGCGCGATGCCGGCAACACGCTGGTGGTGGTCGAGCACGACCCGGCGGTGATGCTGGCCGCTGATCGGCTGATCGACATGGGGCCGGGGCCGGGCGAACGCGGCGGCCAGATCGTCTTCGACGGCACGCCCGATGCGGCGCGCCATGCCAACACGCTGACCGGCGATTACCTGGGTGCGCGCAAGCATGTCGGCATCGGCATGCGGCGCTTTGTCAACGAGGCCACGCCCAAACTGATCTTGCAGGGCGCGCGCGAGCACAACCTGAAGAACCTGGAAGTCGTCTTTCCGCTGCAGCGGCTGACCGTGATCACCGGCGTCTCGGGCTCGGGCAAGAGCACGCTGATCCAGGACGTGCTGGTGCCCGCGCTGCTGCGCCACTTCGGCAAACCCACCGAAGGCGCCGGCCAGCACGACGCGCTGCTGGGCACCGACTGGCTCAGCGAGGCCGTGTTCGTCGACCAATCGCCCATTGGCAAAACCGCGCGCAGCAACCCGGCCAGCTATGTCGGCGCCTTCGACGAGATCCGCAAGCTGTTCGCCTACGCGCCGCTGGCGATCGAGCGCCACTACACCGCCGGCCAGTTCAGCTTCAACGCCGGCGATGGCCGTTGCCCCACCTGCGGCGGCTCGGGCTTCGAGCATGTCGAGATGCAGTTCCTCAGCGATGTCTACCTGCGCTGCCCGGATTGCGACGGCAAGCGTTTTCGCGCCGAGCTGCTGGAAGTCAAGCTGATCCGCGGTCCCTACCAGCTGAGCGTGGCCGACGTGCTGGCGCTCACCGTCGCCGAGGCGATGGTCGTGTTCTCGGGCGACACCGCAGTGACGGCGCGCTTGCAGCCCATCGTCGACGTGGGGCTGGACTATGTGCGGCTGGGCCAGCCCGTGCCCACCTTGTCGGGCGGTGAAGCCCAGCGGCTGAAGTTGGCGGGCTTTCTGGCCGACGCCGGGGTCTCGTCCGGCTTCGCGCCGCGCCAGCCGGTGGCCAGAAAAGGGACTTTGTTCCTTTTCGACGAGCCGACCACCGGCCTGCACTTCGACGACATCGCGAAGCTGATGCGCAGCTTGCGCAAGCTGCTGGAGGCTGGCCATTCGCTGATCGTCATCGAGCACAACCTCGACGTGGTCCGCAGCGCCGACTGGATCATCGACCTGGGCCCCGAGGGTGGCGACGCCGGCGGCGAGCTGGTCTGCAGCGGCACGCCCGACGACGTCAAGGCCCACGGCAGCTCGCACACCGGCAAGGCGCTGCGCGACTACGACCAGTCGCTGGGCGTCAGCGTCGGCGTCGAAGAAGGCCGGCCGCTGCAGCTGATCGCCAAGGCCAGGCGCGATGCGGCGCGGCTGGCGGCCGGCAACGACATCCGCATCGTCAACGCCCGCGAGCACAACCTGAAGAACCTCAGCGTCGACATTCCGCGGGGCAAGTTCACCGTGGTCACCGGCGTGTCGGGCTCGGGCAAGAGCACGCTGGCCTTCGACATCCTGTTCAACGAAGGCCAGCGGCGTTATCTGGAAAGCCTCAACGCCTACGCCCGCAGCATCGTGCAGCCGGCCGGCCGGCCAGAAGTGGATGCGGTCTACGGCATTCCGCCCACGGTGGCCATCGAGCAGCGGCTGAGCCGGGGCGGGCGCAAGAGCACGGTGGCCACGACCACCGAGGTCTGGCATTTTCTGCGCCTGCTGTGGGTCAAGCTGGGCACCCAGCGCTGTGTGAAAGATGGCGCCGAGGTGCGGCCGCAAAGCGTCGAGAGCATCGCCGCGCAGCTGCTGCGTCCGGTGAGGGACGGTGGCTATCGCGGTCAGCATGTGGGCTTTCTGGCGCCGCTGGTGGTCAACCGCAAGGGCGTCTACACCGATCTCGCCAAGTGGGCCAAGGCGCGGGGCCACAGCCACCTGCGGGTCGACGGTGAGTTCTTGAAGCTCGACCCCTGGCCGCGGCTCGACCGCTTCAAGGAACACACCTTGGAACTGCCGGTCGGCGATTTGGTGATCTCGCCGACCCGCGAAGCCGAGCTGCGTGAGTTGCTGGCCAAGGCGCTCGACCTGGGCAAGGGCGTGCTGCACCTGCTGACGCCGCTGGACGGCTTGGCCGAGGCCATGGCCGATGGCCACTCCACCGCCCACATCGGCACGCTGAAGGTGTTTTCGACCAAACGCGCCTGCCCGCAGTGCGGCACCAGCTACCCCGAGCTGGACCCGCGCATGTTCAGCTACAACAGCAAACACGGCTGGTGCACCAGCTGCGTGGGCACCGGCTTGACGCTGACGCGTGAACAGCGCAAGGCTTATGACGATTCGGTGAAGGACGACGACGATCACAAGAACAGCAAGGGCCGCGAACAGAGCTTTCCGTCCGAGGAGGCGGCAGTCGAGGGCATCAGCGGTGAGCCTTGTCCCGATTGCCAGGGCAGCCGGCTCAATGCCATCTCGCGCAACATCACCTTCGACCGCCACACCATCACCGCGGTGGCGCAGTGGGCGGTGGCCGCGGCCCGCGCCTGGGCCGGCGGCCTGGCGCTGCAAGGCCGCGATGCGGCCATCGCCCGCGACGTGGTCAGCGAGATCCACAGCCGGCTCGAATTCCTCGAAGAGGTGGGCCTGGGCTACCTGACGCTGGACCGCGCCGCGCCCACGCTGAGCGGTGGCGAGGCGCAGCGCATCCGGCTGGCCGCGCAGCTGGGCAGCAACCTGCAAGGGGTTTGCTACGTGTTGGACGAGCCGACCATCGGCCTGCACCCGCGCGACAACGCGGTGCTGCTGAAGGCGCTGGCACGGCTGAGCGAGCAGGGCAACACGCTGGTGGTGGTGGAGCACGACGAAGACACCATCCGCCGCGCCGACCACATCATCGACATCGGCCCCGGCGCCGGCAAGCGCGGTGGCACGGTCATCGCGCAAGGCAAGGCGGGCGACCTGGCGGCCAACCCGGCTTCGGTCACCGGGCGCTTTCTGGCCCATCCGCTGAAGCACCCGCTGGCGCCGCGCCGCGCCGTCAACCGCGCGACCTTCCACCTCGGCCTGAGAGGCGCCAGCCTGCACAACCTGCGCCAGATCGACATAGCCGTGCCCTTGCAGCGGCTGGTGGCGGTGACCGGTGTTTCGGGCTCGGGCAAGAGCACGCTGGCGCGCGACGTGCTGCTGGCCAACGTGCACGCCATCGTCGCCACCAAGGTCAGCAAGGCCGGCCGCGACGCACTGGCGGCGGGGCAGTTGCCGCCGTTGGTGGGCTGCACCGGCATCAGCGGTTTCGAGACTATCGACCGCGTGTTGGAGGTCGACCAGACACCGATCGGCAAGACGCCGCGCAGCTGCCCGGCGACCTACATCGGCTTCTGGGACTTGATCCGCAAGCTGTTCACCGAGACCTTGGAAGCCAAGGCGCGGGGTTACGCTGCGGCGCGCTTTTCCTTCAACACTGGCGACGGTCGCTGCCCGGGTTGCGAAGGCCAGGGCCAGCGGATCATCGCGATGAGCTTTCTGCCCGATGTCAAGGTGGCCTGCGACCTGTGCCACGGCCAGCGCTTCAACCCCGAGACGCTGGCGGTCAGCTGGCGCGGAAAAAGCATCGGCGACGTGCTGCGCATGGCGGTCGACGAGGCGGTCGACTTCTTCGCCGCGATGCCCAACATCGCCCACCCGCTGCAGTTGCTGAAGGACGTCGGCCTGGGCTACCTGACGCTGGGCCAGCCCTCACCCACACTCAGCGGCGGCGAGGCCCAGCGCATCAAGCTGGTGACCGAGTTGAGCAAGGTGCGCGACGACATCACCCGCCGCGGCCAGAAACCACCGCACACGCTGTATGTGCTGGACGAGCCCACCGTGGGCCTGCACATGGCCGATGTCGAGCGCCTGATCACCGTGCTGCACCGGCTGGTGGCCGGCGGCCACAGCGTGGTGGTGATCGAGCATGACCTCGACGTGATCGCCGAGGCCGACTGGGTGATCGACCTCGGTCCCGAGGGCGGCACCGCTGGCGGTAGCGTGGTCTGCGCCGGCCCGCCCGAGTTGCTGGTGGCGCAGGGCACGCACACCGGGGTGGCGCTGGGGCCGGTGTTGGCGCGGGCCTGAGAGCCTGCGTCAATCGACGCTGATTGCGGCCTCGGTCAGTGCGTGGCACAGCGCGGCGGCCATGCCGGGTTCGGCGCGCTGTTGGCACCGCCACAACCGGCGGGCCCGCGTTTACAGCAATGTCGCCGGGGGGCGGATTCAGGCAGCATGCCCGCCTATCCCGATGCCGCATGTTCGTTGTGTCGCCATCCCATCCATCGATCGCTGGAGAGTTCCATGTCGCTGTTGCCCACGTTCGTAGGCCGCTGCTCGGTGCTGGCTGCTGTGGCCAGTGCAGCGGGTCTCTGCGCCCCGGTCGCTGCCCAGACCGTGCTGACGCTGTCGTCATGGGTGCCGCCGGCCCACACCCTGACCACGACCCAGATCGAGTGGTGCGAGATGCTGGCCGCCAAGCTGCCCGGCAAAGTCAAGTGCACGGTGCTGCCGCGCGCGGTGACGGCCGCGCCCGGCACCTTCGACGCGGTGCGCAACGGCCTGGTCGACCTCTCGTTCACGGTGCATGGCTACACGCCGGGCCGCTTCGCGATGCCGCAGATGGTCGAGTTCCCGTTCATGGGCGATTCGGCCGAGCTCACCTCGGTGGCCTTCCAGCGCATGTACGCCAAGTACCCGGCGTTTGCCGAGGAGCACAAGGGCGTCAAGGTGTTGGCGGTGTTCACCCACGGCCCGGGCATCGTGCTCAACACCAAGAAGCCGATCAGCAAGGTCGAAGACTTGAGCGGCATGAAGTTCCGCGTCGGCGGCGGCATGGTCAACGAGATCGCCAAGACGCTGGGCATGAACGTCACGCTCAAGCCCGCGCCCGAAAGCTACGAGCTCTTGTCCACCGGGGTCATGGACGGCACGCTGTTCCCGGCCGAATCGGTCGAGAGCTTCAAGATCGACAAGATCATCAAGTACGCCACCACCTTCACAGGCGGCCTGTACAACACCAGCTTCGTCCTGATGATGAACCAGGCCAAATACGACGCGCTGCCGGCCGACGTGAAGAAAGCGGTCGACGAGCAGTCGGGTGAATTCGCCGCCCGCATGATGGGCCGGGGCTGGGACAAGGTCGACCGCCGCGGCTTGGCCTTCATGCAGGCCTCGGGCGTGCAGTTCACCAAGGCCGACCCGGCGTTCATCGCTGCCATCAAGTCCAAGACCGGCGGCCTGGAGGCCAGCTGGGTCAAGGCGGCCGAGGCCAAAGGCCTGAAAGATGCCGCCAAGGTGCTGGCCGATTACCGCGCCGAGATTGTCAAGCTGCAAAAGTAACCGGGGAAGCGGGGCCCGCAGCGGCGCCGCAACGGCCCAACACCTGTGATGCGTGATGCCCGGCCACGGCCGGCCACGCGGGAGAACGCCGCTTGAAACGCCTGCTTGATTTCCTCTGCGGCCTGTTGGCCGCGTTGGCCTTGTTCGCCATCATGGCGCTGACGCTGGTCGATGTGGTCGGGCGCAAGCTCTTCGACCATTCGTTGACCGGCTCGCTCGAGGTCACCGAGATCCTGATGGTGGTGGTGATCTTCGCCGCGCTGCCGCTGGTCTCGCTGCACGGTGAGCATGTGGTGTTCGATTCGCTCGACCACCTGATGCCCAGCTGGCTGCGCCGCTTGCAGCAAGGCCTGGTCGACCTGGCCTGCGCCGCTGCGTTGGGCGCGCTGGCCTGGCTGATGTGGGACAAGGCCACCCAGATGGCCGGCTACGGCGACACCACCGCCCAGTTGCAGTTGCCGATGGGCCCGTTTGTTGGCCTGATGGCGGTGCTGTGCGGCTTGACCGCGCTGGTGCACCTGCTGCTGATGCTGCAGCCCACGGCGCACCACCATCTGGGCGTGGACGAGCCTGCGCTGCCGGGCGGGGGCGCGGCATGAGCCCGCCGGGCCGCCCCAAGCTTGAATACCCGAGGGCGCCGTCCGAAGGTGTCCCGGTGAGCGCCGCGCGGCCGCTCCGAAGGCGCTCGCCCCCCCTTGGGCGGGTGGCCCGCAGGGCCTTGGGGGCCATGAGCGCCGCGCGGCCGCTCCGAAGGCGCTCGCTCCCCCTCGGGGGGGCGGCCCGCAGGGCCTTGGGGGCCAGCACATGATCGAAGCCCTGCTGGGCTTTGGCGCGGTCTTCCTGCTGGCCTTGCTGCGGGTGCCGCTGGCCTTCGCGATGGGCTTCGTCGGCTACTGCGGCCTGGGCCTGATGCGCGGTTGGGGGCCGACGTCGGCGTCGGCGGCGCAGGTGGTCTATGACACCGGTTTTGCCTACACGCTGAGCGTGGTGCCGCTGTTCATCCTGATGGGCAACTTCGTCGCCAAGGCGGGCCTGGCGCATGAGCTGTTTCGCGCCGCCTATGCCTTCATCGGCCATTTGCGCGGCGGCCTGGCCCATGCCACGGTGCTGGCCTGCGCCGGCTTTGGCGCGATCTGCGGCTCGTCGATCGCCACCGCGGCGACGATGGCCAAGGTGGCCTACCCGTCGATGAAGAAGCTGGGCTATGCCGATTACCTGTCGACCGGCGTCATCGCCGCCGGCGGCACGCTGGGCATCATGATTCCGCCGTCGACGATCATGGTCATCTACGGCATCGTCACCGAGACCAGCATCGGCAAACTGTTCGCCGCGGGCGTGATCCCCGGCCTGATGTGCGCCGGGCTGATGATGGTCGGCGTGGCCTGGATCACCTGGCGCGACCCGCAGGCCGGCCCGGCCGGTGAGCGCAGCAGCTGGCCCGAACGCTGGGCCGCGCTGCGCGGCATCTGGGGCGTCGTCGTGCTGGTGATCCTGGTCTTGGGCGGCATCTACGGCGGCGTCTTCACCGCCACCGAGGGTGCGGGCATCGGTGCGGCGGGCGCGTTTTTCTTCGCGCTGTTTCGCGGTGCGCTCAAGCCCAGGGTGCTGCTGCAAGTGCTGGTCGAATCGGCCCGCACCACGGCGATGCTGTTCACCATCCTGATCGCCGCGATGATCTTCTCGACCTTCATCAACTTCACGACGATGCCCAACGACCTGCGCGACTGGATCACCCACCTGGGCTTGTCGCCGGTGATGGTGGTCGGCGCGATGATGCTGGTCTACGTCATCCTGGGCACCATCATGGAAGAGCTGTCGATGGTGCTGCTGACGATTCCGGTGTTTTTCCCCATCGTCACGCAACTGGGCTTTGATCCGGTGTGGTTCGGCGTGCTGATCGTGATGGTGGTGCAGATCGGCTTGATCTCGCCGCCGGTGGGCATGAACCTGTTTGTGCTGAACGCACTGCTCGACGGCGTGGGCCTGAAGCAGATCTTCCGCGGCGTCTGGTTGTTCGTGCTGATGTTGGTGATCGGCCTGGTGGTGCTGCTGGAAGTGCCGGCGCTGTCGCTGTGCTTGCCCAGCTTCATGAACTAGCGGCCAGCCGATGGCGGGCGGCGGTGCGGCGGCGCGCCGCCTGGCGCAGCCGCCAGCCCAGCAGCAGCAGCACGACGGCGGCGTAGATCGACCATTCGCCAAAGTCGTTCTTGGCGGCGCGCATCCAGAAGAAGTGCAGCAAGCCCAGCAGCACGGTGGCGTAGACCGCCTTGTGCAGCCGCTTCCAGCGGGCCGCGCCCAGCGCCTTGATCGCGCGGTTGAATGAGGTGGCGGCCAGCGGCGCCATCAGCACCAGTGCCAGCGTGCCGACCAGCACAAACGGGCGCTTCGGGATGTCTTTGACGATGGCCGACCAGTCCAGCCCCATGTCGAGCCAGGCGTAGCAAAAAAAATGCAGCACGCCGTAGAAGAAGGCGAAGTTGCCCACCATGCGCCGCCAGCGCGCCAGCGCGCTCCAACCCGTCCATTCACGCAGCGGCGTGATGGCCAGTGTCCCGCACAAAAAGCGCAACACCCAGTCGCCGGTGCCGCGGATCAAGGCCTCGGCCGGGTTGGCGCCCAGGGTGTTGGCCAGCGCGCCCCACAGCAGGTGGGCAAGGGGCAGCAGGGCCAGCACGAACAGAACTGGCTTGGTGGCTGGGTCCAGCAGCAGTTTGTTCATGGCGATGCCGCGGGGCGCGCCGCACTGGCGCGCGGGACCCTCAGAAGTTCTTGGCCAGGTCCAGCCCGGCGTAGAGCTGGCCGACCTGGGCCCCGTAGCCGTTGAACAGCAGCGTCGGCCGCTTCTTGGTGAAGACACCGTCTTCGCCGATGCGGCGCTCGGTGGCCTGGCTCCAGCGCGGGTGGTCGACACCCGGGTTGACGTTGCTGTAGAAACCGTATTCCGACGCGGCGGCCTTGACCCAGGCGGTCTTGGGTTGCTGCTCAACGAAGCGGATCTTGACGATGCTCTTGGCCGACTTGAAGCCGTACTTCCACGGCACCACCAGGCGCAGCGGCGCGCCGTTCTGGTTGGGCAGCACTTCGCCATACATGCCGAAGGCCATCAGCGTCAGCGGGTGCATCGCCTCGTCTATTCGCAGCGCCTCGACGTAAGGCCATTCGAGCACCCGCGAGCCGATAAACGGCATCGTCTTGGGGTCGGCCAGGGTGTGGAACTCGACGAACTTGGCGTTGGCGGTGGGCTCGACTTGCTTGATCAGCGCGGCCAGCGACCAGCCAACCCAGGGGATGACCATCGACCAGCCCTCGACGCAGCGCAGGCGGTAGATGCGCTCTTCCAGCGGCGCCAACTTCAGCAGCTCGTCGAGGCCGTAGACCTTCGGTTTGGCGATCGCGCCTTCAACCGCCACCGTCCACGGCCGGGTTTTCAAGGTGTGGGCGTTGCGTGCCGGGTCGGCCTTGTCGGTGCCGAACTCGTAGAAGTTGTTGTAGGTCGTGGCGTCTTGGCGCGGCGTGAGCTTGTCCATCGTTACCGCGCCGGCCACTTCGCTCTTGGCGCCGGTCAGCACTGCGCCCTTGGCCGGGTTGGCGGCGGATCCTTGCGCCATCGCGTCGCGCGCCGCCCAGCCCGCCAGGCCGCTGCCCAGCGCGCCGGCGGCCAGCCCCTGCAGCCACCGCCGGCGGCCTTCGACCAGGACGCGGGGGCTGATCTCGGACGGTGTGGCGTGGTCGAAACCGCGGTCGGGGCGTTGGGACATGCTGAACTCCTGTGGAAAATGCGGGTGGGTCGCCGGCGCGGCCGCAAGCTTACGCGGGGGCTGCTGACCGCGCTGCGGCAAGGTCAGCGGCTGAGCGGGCTTGAGAAGAACTCTCAACCTCAGAGCTCACCGTAGCTGTGCAGCCCCGACAAGAACATGTTGACGCCCAGGAAAGCAAAGGTGGTGACCACCAGCCCGCCCAGCGCCCACCAGGCCGAGAAGCTGCCGCGCAGGCCCTTCATCAGCCGCATGTGCAGCCAGGCGGCGTAGTTCAGCCAGACAATCAGCGCCCAGGTCTCCTTGGGGTCCCAGCTCCAATAGCCGCCCCAGGCCTCGGCCGCCCAGAAGGCACCCAGGATGGTGGCGATGGTGAAAAACGCAAAGCCGACCGCGATCGCCTTGTACATCAGGTCGTCCAGCACTTCAGGCGGCGGCAGCCGTGCGGCGATGCGCTGGCGCCCGGCCAGGATGCCGCCGACGATCAGCAGGCTGATGCCGGCGTACACCGCCCAGTAACTGGCCGAGCTGCTCAGCTTGGCGGTGCGAAAGACGATGGGCTCGAAACACAGCACCAGGCCCAGCACGGCCAGCGGCGCCAGCTTCCACCAGCGGGTCTCGGCGGCTTGGCGCTGCACCAGGTAGGCAAAGGCCACCATCGCGGCCAGCGCAAAGGTGCCGTAGCCGATGAAGTTGGCCGGCACGTGCAGCTTCATCCACCAGCTTTGCAGCGCGGGCACCAATGGCTGGATCTGCGAGGCCTCGCGCGCCACCGTGTACCAGACCAGAAAACCCACCGCCGCGCTGACGATCAGCATCACGAAGGCGCCCAGCGCCTTGGTCCGGTAATGCTGCTCAAACCACAGGTAGAACAGCGTGGTCAACCAGCAGAACAGCACAAACACCTCGTAGAGGTTGCTGACCGGGATGTGGCCGATGTCGGCGCCGATCTGGTGGCTTTCGAACCAGCGCACCAGGGTGCCGGTGAGCGCCATGAACACCCCCGCCCAGGCCAGCCGCGAGCCCAGCACCAGGCCGGTGTTGTCGTTGCGGTGTTCACCCGCGCTGCCCACCTTGGCCAGCAAGCCGATCCAGTACAGCACGGTGCTCATGCAGAACAGCACGGCCATCCACAGGATCGCGCTCTGGCTGCTGATGAAGTACTTCAGCAAGAACACATGGTCGGCCTGCGACAGGTCGGCACCAAAGGCATCGAGCGTGCGGTTGTAGAGCGCGATGGCACTCAGCGTGGCCACCCCCACCCCAAGCCCCAGCCCGCGCAACGGGCCCCAGAACCAACCCAACGCCACCAGCGCCGGCACACTGCCGATCAGAATGGCTTGTTCGTAGCCGTCCATCGAGCCCCGGTAGCGTTGGAAGGCATAGGCCGTGCCCGTCACCACCAACAGCGCGAACAGCCAGTCAAAGGCGCTGCGGCGGGTCAGGCGCGTCGACAGGCCGGTACGGCCCATCACCAGGGTCTTGGGGGCGGTGGTGGTGTTCATGCGTGTTCCTTGGCCGGCGGCGCCAGCAGGGCGGCCTTCAATTGGTCGAATTCGGCGTCGACGTCCAGCGTGCGGCGGGTGGTGGACAACGCGGCTTGCAGTTTGGTTCCGCCGGCCTCACCGGGCTGGATCCAGATCCAGAGCCGGCGCTCGCGGATGTAGAGCATTGCGAAGACCCCGATGATCAGCAACACCGCGCCGCCGTAGACCAGGGTCTTGCCGGGTGCCCGCGCGACCTGGAACACGCTGGCCTGGATCTGCGTGAAGTTGCTCAGCTGCAGCAGCACCGGGGCGGGGTAGAACGCGGCGTCCGACAGCGACAGCACGGCCTGGGTCATGAAGCGGTTGGTGGTCTCGTCGGCGGCCAGCGCGGGCAGGCCGGCGTTGGCCTGGCCGCTCTGCGCCAGCTCGAACAGGCTGCCGTTGAGCATGCGCAGCAGCACCTCGGAGATGCGCGCGCGTTCGGCCTCGGGCACGCTGCCTTCGACAAACTGCGCCAGCGCCTGCAGGCCACCGGGCGCGGCGGCCACGCCCTGGGCACGGTCGGCCGCGCTCGGTTGACTGGTTTCGGCGCCCGAGAACAAAGCCAGCGTGCGCGCCGCCGTCAGCCGCAGTTGCTCGGCCATCTCGGGCTTGTTGGCCGGTGTGGCCTGGGCGGCGTATCGGCGCGCGGCCTGGTCACGTTGCGCCGGGTCTTTCAGCGCGCGTTGCAGGCGGTACCAGCCGGCGATGCCGCCTTGGGCGTCGACGGGAATACGCAGGTAGCGGAACGGCTCGGCTGGGGTGTCGCGCACGCCGGCCAGGAAGACCCGCTGGCCATCGAGTTCGACCGGCAGCATGTAGTTGTTGAACTCGCGGGCCTGGCCGGCGGCGTCGCGCAGTTTGTAGCTGATCGACGGCCCGACGTTGTGCAAGCCTTTGTCGGCACCGCCCTTGGCGCCCGAGCCCAGGTGCTTGTTCAGCGAGCCAGCCAGGTCGACGCCGCGCACATCGGTGGCGCTGCCACTGGTCGCGGTGCCGCGGCTGGCCATGTTCTCGACGTTGATCACCCGCAGGCCGGTGAATTCCAGCGTCAGGCGCTGGCTGCTGCCGTCGGTGCGCAACTCGGTGTTGCCACCCACCGTGCCTTCGATGTCGAACGGCGTGCCGCCACTGCCCAGCGGCAGCGCGCGCAGCTGCAGCTTGCTGCCGCCGTCGTCGAAGCTGCTCTGGTAGATCGCCACGCCGCGGTGGAAGGCCGGCTCGTTGACCTTGACGGTGGTGGCGGTCTGCTGGCCGGTCTCGCGGTCGTGGATCACGATCTGGCTGGCAAACAGCTTGGGCATGCCGGTGTCGTAGTACTCGACGATGAACTTCTTCAGCTCGACCTCAAACGGCAGGTCTTGCAGCACCACGCCGTCGCTCATCTGTAGGATGCCGACGCTGGCGCGGCCGCCCTCGGGCACCAGCAGGTTGCCGCGGAAGGTGGGGTTGTGTTGCGACAGCCGGTGCTGCGCCGGCACGTCGGCGATCAGGCCGGCGCCGCCAAACGGGGTTTTGCCCAGCAGCGCCATCTGGGCGCGCACCACCAGATCACCGTCGAACAACCCGCCCAGGCAGATCAGCACGATCGCCGAATGGGCACAGAGGTAGCCGACCTTGTTGGCCATGCCGCGCCGGGCCGCGACCATGGTGCCGTTGCCCCGCAGCTGGGCCCGCGCGCGCCAGCCCTGGTCGATCAACAGCGTGTTGACCCGCGCCAGCGTGGTCTCGGGCGATGCGCTCAGCATGCCCTCGGCCTTGTGGTGAAAGGCCTTCAGCGACTGCTCGCGGATGTTTTCCTTGTAGCTGCGCAGTTCGACCAGGATCTTGGGCGTGTTGCGGGCGATGCACAGGCTGGTCGAGGTGACCAGAAAGGCCAGGATCAGCAGAAACCACCAGGCGCTGTAGACGGTGTAGAGGCCGACATGGCCGAACACCTCGGCCCAGAATGGCCCGAACTGGTTGACGTAGTTGTTGAACGGCTCCTGCTGCTTGACCACCGTACCGATGACCGAGGCGATGCAGATCAGCGTCAACAGCGAGATCGAAAAACGCATCGACGACAGCAACTCGACGGCATCGCGAAAGGCCTGCGAGCCGCGGCGCGGGGTCACGCCAGAAGTGGTGAGAGACATAGCTTTGAATTATCCCGGCTCAAGCCTGCTGAAAGCGAAAGGGCCGGTCTTTGACCGGCCCTTCAACCTGGGCTAAGAAAGCCGGGCTTGTTTCAGCGCAGACCGGCGATGTAGTCGCTGACGGCCTTGATTTCCTTGTCGCTCATGCGCGCGGCGATGGCGGTCATCTGCGCCGAGTTGGCACGCGTGCCGGCGCGAAAGCTGGTCAGCTGCAACTCGGCGTAGTCGGCATGCTGGCCGCCCAGGCGCGGGTATTGCGCGGGGATGCCGGCGCCATTGGGGCTGTGGCAGCCGGCGCAGGCAGGCACTTGCTTGGCGGCAATGCCACCGCGGTAGATCTTTTCGCCCAGCACGACCAATTCCTTTTGCTTGGCGGCGCCCGGCTTGGCCTGCTTGCTGGCGTAGAACGCGGCGACGTTGTTCATGTCGTCCTCGCTCAGCACGCCGGCCATGCCGGCCATGACGGCGTTGGCCCGCGTGCCGGCCTTGAACTCCTTCAGCTGCTTGACCAGGTACTCGGTGTGCTGGCCTTGCAGGATCGGGTTGGCCGGTGTGCCGCGGCTGCCGTCAAAGGTGTGGCAGGCAACGCAGACCTGGGTGGCCTTTTCTTGGCCGCGGACCAGATCGGGCTTGACCGGGCCTTTGGTTTCGTTGGCCGAGGCCATCGCCGGGGTGTGGGCGATCAGGGCAGACAGCGTCAGGGCGAGCAGCGACTTCATGTCGTGGAACCTTGGGTTGATTCGAGTTTGAATGGGGAAAACCCATCGATTTTACAATGCGCCATGAACCACAGTGCCACCGCTCGGCGTTCGAACGCCGATATCCCCTCCGACCCCGCGGTTCGCGAGGCCCTTGCCTGGACGCAAAGCGCCCGATTTCTGACCACCGCCAGCCTGCTGACGCAGCTGCCGGCACCCGATTTGCCCGAGGTG
>JAYVDE010000608.1:0-3263 GCA_043749575.1 Burkholderiaceae bacterium
CTTCAAAGTGGCCTATGACGAAGCGCACAAGGAGTTGTCACCCGGCACGGTCCTGACCGCCGCGCTTCTGCAGCGGGTGCTTGACCACGACGGCGTCAAGGAAGTCGACTTCCTGATCGGCGATGAACAATACAAGCGCAACTGGATGAGCCACCGCCGGGAGCGCTGGGGCCTGGTCGCTTTTGACCCACGCCGTGCCGGCGGCAGCCTCGGCATTCTCAAAGAATTGCTGGGGAGCGCCGTGCGGCATTTCAGGCCCGCCCGGCGCATGAAAGCGGCCGAATGAGCTCGGTCCGCAAATCACTGGCCTTCTCGGCCCTGGACAGCTACGTCGGCCTGGTGCTGTCGATTGCCAGCACTGTCGTCATCGCCCGCATCCTCACCCCCGAGCAGACCGGGGTTTTCGCGGTGGCGGCAGTGTTCGCATCGATGGCCAGCACCTTCCGGGACTTCGGCGTGGCCGAATACCTGATCCAGGAAAAGCAGCTCGACGACCATGCGATCCGCGCCGCCCTGACGGTCAACATCGCCATCTCCTGGCTGATGGCCGTGCTGCTGTTCAGCCTGGCACCGATGGTCGCGGGCTTCTACCGCTCACCCGGCGTTGCCGAGGTGATGCGGGTCCAGTCGGTCAGCTTCCTGCTGATCCCCTTCGGCGCGGTGACGATGGCGTGGTACCGGCGTGAGATGAACATGAAGCCGATCTTCATCGCCGGGCTGCTGGCCAATTCGGCGTCGTTCCTGGTGTCCATCGTGCTGGCGCTGCGGGGCTTTGGCTACATGAGCCTGGCCTGGTCGTCGCTGGTGGGCGTGGTGGTGACGGTGGGCGTGTCGGTGTGGATGCGGCCCCCGGCCTTCCCACGCTGGCCTGGCCTACAGGGGGTGGGCCGGGTGCTGCATTTCGGCAAGTTCGCCAGCGGCGTCTACATCTTCGGCCAGCTGGGCAAGAGTGCGCCCGAGCTGATCGTCGGGCGCATCCAGGGCATGGCGGCGGTGGGCATGCTCAGCCGTGGCGGTGGCCTGGTCGAGATCTTCAATCGGCTGGTGCTGCGCGCGGTGATGCCGGTCTGCCTGCCGTTCTTCGCCAAGGCCGTGCGCGAGACGGGCACCCCACGCAACGGGCTGCTGGCCGCCACGGCCTACATCACCGGGCTGGGCTGGCCCTTTCTGCTTTGCATCGCCGTGGCCGCCTTTGCAGCGGTGCGCCTGATGTACGGGCCGCAATGGATTGCGGCGGTGCCGTTGGCGCAGGTTTTGTGCGGGGTGGCCGCGATCGAGCTGATGTTCTTTGCGTCCAAGGAGGCCCTGCTGTCGATCGGCAATGCGCGCGACAGCAACACCCTGCAGATGAGCATGCAGTCGATGCGCATCATCAGCCTGCTGCTGGCCGCGCCCTTCGGGCTGCTGGCCGCCTGCTGGGGCCTGGCGGCAGCCGCCATCGGCGGGGCGAGCCATGCCTACTGGCTGTTGGCCCGGCATGGCATGGTGGCCCTGGACGAGCTTGGCGCCGTGCTGTGGCGCAGCGCCCAGATCAGCCTGGCCACGGCACTGCCTCTGATCGCAGCCACCCTGATCTGGCCCCTGCATGAAGGCAACTACCTGGCGGTGGCGCTGGGGGCCGGCAGTGCCTGCCTGCCCTGCTGGCTGGCCGCGCTGAAGTGGACCGGCCATCCGCTCTGGCCGGAGATCCGCTCGGTGGCGGCCCGCCTGGGCCGGGGCGCCAAACCGGCCTGATGCGCGACGCCGACCGGCCCGTCCACCCTCCCCATCTCCCCGCCAAGCCGCCCCTCCTGGACCCGTCTGCCATGCGCATCCTCTACCACCACCGCATTGCCTCGAAGGATGGGCAGATCACCCACATCGAGGAGATGGTGGACGCCTTGCGCGCGCTGGGGCATGAGGTGCAGATCGTCGGCCCGGACGTGCACCAGACCGACACCGGGCAAGGCGGCAGCGCCGGCTGGGTAGGCCGGCTCAAGGCCACGCTGCCAGGGGCGGTCTACGAACTGGCCGAGGCCGCCTATTCGCTGGTGGCCTACCGCAGGCTGAAGGCCGCCGTCGCCGGCTTTCGGCCCGACGTCATCTACGAGCGCTATGCGCTGTTCCAGCCTGCCGGTGTCTGGGTCGGCCGTGCCACCGGCATCCCTTTGCTGCTGGAGGTCAATGCCCCCTATGCGCTGGCGCGGCGCAAATACAACCAGTTGCGCCTGGGTTGGCTGGCCGACCGCTTCGAGCGCTACACCTTCTGCGGTGCGACCACGGTGTTCCCGGTCACCCAGGTGCTGGGCGACATGCTGGTTGCCATGGGGGTGCAGCGCCGCAGGGTCAGGGTGCTGCCCAATGGCATCAACCCCGACAACTTTGCCAAGCTGCCCAGCGCCGACGCCGCCAAGGCCCGCTTCGGCCTGGCTGGCCGCAGCGTCATCGGCTTCATCGGCTTTGTCCGCGAATGGGACCACCTGGACCGCATCGTCACCTGGCTATCGCGCCGTGCGGCCGATGATGCTGCCTGCCTGATGGTGGTGGGTGACGGGCCGGTGCGGGCTGGGCTGGAGGCGCAAGCCCAGGCACTGGGCATCCGCCACAAGTTGGTGTTCACCGGCGTGCTGGCCAGAAGCGAGGTGCCAGCGGCCGCCATGGCCTTCGATGTCGCCCTGCAGACGGCACTGGTGCCCTATGCGTCGCCGCTGTGCCTGTTTGAGTACATGGCCATGGGCAAGGCCATCCTGGCCCCCGACCAGCCCAACCATCACGAAGTGCTGGTGCAGGACGTCGATTGCACGATGTACCAGCCAGATGCCGCAGCGGGCATCGAGCAGCAACTCGACCGCCTGCTGGCCGACCCGGGTCTGCGTGAGCGCATCGGCGCCCAGGCCAGGCAGGCCCTGCAGGCGCGGGGCTACTACTGGGCGGGCAATGCGCGCCGGGTGGTGGTCGCAGCTGAGGCGGTGCTCGGATCCAACCCACAGCCCTGACTGCCCGGAGAGCGCGGCGCATGGCCTGCGTCAAAATATCGCAACAACCGGGTTTCAACAACATGGCAAAAAGTGCATTCATGGGTGAGACAACGGTCCCAGTCATCGAGCAACCGGTCCACCTCAGCGTGGTCATCCCGGTCTTCCGATCAGCGAGGACGCTTCACGACCTGCATCGCCGGCTGGTCGCCGCGATGGAAGCCATGGGGCGCCCTTTTGAGTTGATCCTCGTCGAGGACAGCGGCGGCGATGGCTCCTGGGACGTCATTTCAGAGCTGGCAAAGATCG
>JAYVDE010000609.1:0-8873 GCA_043749575.1 Burkholderiaceae bacterium
CGCATCGGCATTGCGAGGGCGCTCGCGGTCAAGCCTAAGCTGCTGATCTGCGACGAGGCCGTCAGCGCGCTCGACGTCTCGATCCAGGCCCAGGTGATCAACCTGCTCGAAGACCTGCAGCAGCAGTTCGGCCTGACCTATTTGTTCATCGCCCACGACTTGAGCGTGGTCGAGCACATCAGCAAGCGGGTGGCGGTGATGTACCTGGGCCGCATCGTCGAGATCGCGCCGTCCAAAGACCTCTACACCCACCCCTACCACCCGTATACCGAGGCCTTGCTGTCGGCCGTGCCGATTCCCGACCCGCAGGTCAAGCGGGCGCGCATCCGGCTGCAGGGCGACGTGCCCAGCCCCATCCACCCACCGCCGGGCTGCCACTTCCACACCCGCTGCTCGATCGCGCAAAAAGGCTGGTGTGATGTGCAGTCGCCGGTGCTCAAGCAAGTGGGCGAGGGGCATTGGGTGGCCTGCCACCTGCGCGGCTGATCAAGCCAGCGCCGGGTCGCCCTAAGGCAGCGCGTCGGGCAGCGCCTCGGGCAGCAGGCGCTGCAGCTCTTTCTTGACCACGCCATAACATTCGCAGGCGCGGGATTGCAGCCCGGCCGG
This sequence comes from Burkholderiaceae bacterium, assembly GCA_043749575.1. Taxonomy (GTDB): domain Bacteria; phylum Pseudomonadota; class Gammaproteobacteria; order Burkholderiales; family Burkholderiaceae_C; genus Pseudaquabacterium. The sequence continues at coordinate 607 of JAYVDE010000609.1, forward strand.
GTCGAGCACGGTGATGTGGCCGCGGCGGTAGCGGATGTAGCCCGCGCTCTGCAGCGCGCCGGCGGCCTGCGTGATGCTTTCGCGGCGCACGCCCAGCGTGTTGGCCACCAGTTCCTGCGTCATCACCAGTTCGCCCGGCGGTGCGCGGTCGGCCGTTGTCAACAGCCAGCGGCTGAGCTGCTGCTCGATCGAATGGTGGCGGTAGCAGGCGGCGGTCTGGGTGATCTGCGTGATCAGCGCCTGGGTGTAACGCAGCAACAAGCGCCGCATCGAGACCTCGGCCTCGAAGGCCCGCAGCAGCGTGTTGCGGTCCAGCCGATAACAATCGCCAGCGGTCTGCACCACGGCCGAGCTGGGCGTGCTGTCGCCACCCATGAACAGCGCGATGCCGACCATGCCCTCGCGGCCGACGCCCGTGGTTTCCACCGACGCACCGGTGACGGTGATGTAGTGCAGCGAGACCACCGCGGTGGTGGGAAAGTAGGCGTGGCGCAAGGGCTTGCCCGGCTCATAGAGCATCTCGCCCAGCCGCATCGGCACCCGCTCCAGCGCGTCGATCAAGGGGCCGAACCTCGCCACCGGCAGGGCGGCGATCAGGTGGTTTCGGTGCGGAGGGGCCGGGCCGGGCATAGTGACAACAGGGACTGTCAAGTTCAGCGACCAGCCGTCACTTCGACGCCGACGCCACGGTAGCCCTGGAAGCGGCAGGCCCGGTCGAACATCGGCTGGCCGCTGATCCGGAACTGCTGGCGCGACCCGTCATGGTGTTGGCGGTGGAACAAGAAGTCGATGAAGGGCCGGCGCGCCAGGATGTTGGCCTGCAAGACTTGCCGCTCCACCAGGTCCCAGCCATCGTCGGCGCTCGGGACGGCCACCGGCAGCAGCGTGTCGACCTGAAGCCCCAGCATCTCGGCAACCGGGCCCGACACCTTGGTGAACGCGCCGCTTTCGTCCTGCTCCCAGTACCAATCGGTGGCCAGCTCGGTCAGGCTGCGGTAGCGGGCTTCGCTTTCGCGCAGCTCGGCGGTGCGCTCCCGCACGGTTTGCTCCAGCTCCTGGTTATGGGCTTCCAGCCGGCGGTACAGCAAGCGCACTTCGAGCATGTTGTGGATGCGCGTCTTGACCTCGACCAAGTCAAACGGCTTGCTGATGAAATCCTTGGCGCCGGCTTGCAGCGCCCGCAGCTTGTGGCCCGGCTGCGCGGTGAGCACGATGACCGGCAGGTAGGCCTGCTCGTCATTGGTTTTCAGTGCCGCCATGACGGCAAAGCCGTCCATCAGCGGCATCTGCAAGTCCAGCAGGATCAGGTCGTAGGCGTGCTGGCGGTGCAGTGCGCAGACCGCCGTGGGCTGCATCGTCGACGTGACCTGGGTGTAGCCCGCTTCGGCCAACAAACGGGTCAGCAACTGCACGTTGGCGGCCTGGTCATCGACGATCAGGATGCTGGCGCCCAGGATGGCTTGCTCGATGTTCATGGTCCGGTGGTCTCCACGTTTTGCGCTTGCAGCGCGGGCCGCGCCGCCGCCAGGGCCAGGTCGAGCGTGGCCATGAACTCGTTGATCTTGATCGGCTTGGTCAGGTAGCGGAAGAAGCCGGCCTGCAGCCCCTTCTCGATGTCGTGGGGCATCGCGTTGGCGCTCAGCGCGATCACCGGGATGTGCGCCGTGGCGGGGTCGCCGGCCAGGAGCTTCAGCGCCGTGAGGCCGCTGATGCCGGGCAGGTTGATGTCCATCAGGATGATCTCGGGCATCGCGGCATGCGCCATCTCGATGCCGCGGCGGCCATCCTTGGCGCTGATCAACTGCAGGTCGGGCCGGCGCGCCAGCAAGCGAGCCACCAGCATCAGGTTGGCCGGGTTGTCTTCGACGCAGAGCACGGTGCGCTGCGGCGTGCCCTGCGCCACATCGGCAACCGCCGTGCTGGGCAGCGCTGCCACGTCGGCGAGCACGTCCAGGCCGCTGGAGGCCATCAGGTCGACCCAGAACTCGCTGCCCACGCCGACCGTGCTCTCGACGCCGATGGCGCCGCCCATCAGCTCGACCAGGTGCTTGCAGACCACCAGGCCGATGCCAGTGCCTTCCTCGACGCCGGCCTCCTGCCCCAGCCGGTTGAAGGGCTGGAACAGCTGGGCCAGCTTGTCGGGCGACAGGCCTTCGCCCTGGTCCTGGAAGCTGACCCGGATGCGGTCGCCCGGCACCGGCCGGCAGCGCACCTCTACCGTGCCGCCGACCCGGTTGTACTTGATCGCGTTGGACAGCAGGTTCACAAACAGTTGCTTGACCCGCGTGCGGTCGGCCCGAACGTACAGCGCGCTGGCGGGCTCGCGGAAGGCCACCGCGATGCCGCTCTTGCGCGCCTGCGGCTCGATCATCGATTGGCAATCGCCCAGCACCTCGGCCAGCGACATCGGCTCGAACGACATCGACAGCTTGCCCGATTCGATCAGGGACAGGTCGAGGATCTCGTTGATCAGCTCCAGCAGGAACCAGCCGGCTTGCAGGATCTGGTCGATGCTGTCTTTCTGGGCCGCTGTCGGCGGCGGTGAGCCCGAATCGACCAGCTGCGCAAAACCCAGGATGGCGTTCAGCGGCGAGCGCAGTTCATGGCTCATGCTCGAGAGGAACTCTGACTTGGCCTGGTTGGCACGCTCGGCGGTGACCTTGGCGCCCTGCAGTTCGAGGTTGGTGTCCAGCAGGGCCAGGTCGAGGCGCTTGCGCTCGGTGACGTCGCGGGCCACGACAATCACGCCGCGCAGCGTGCGATCACGGTCGTAAAACGGTGTGGCGTTGCACGACACCACGGTCTCGGGCCGGTCCGGGTTGCGGATGGTCAGTTCGTAGTGGGTGACCTTTTTCTCACTGAGCACCCGATCGATGCACTGCTGGGCGCGCAACGGGTCGGTGAAGTACTGCTTGAAAGGCGTGCCGATCAACTCGATTCGGCTGCGGCCGGTCAGCGCCACAGTCTGCTCGTTGACATCGGAGATCACGCCGGCAGGGTCGGTGGTGATCAGCGCGTCGACGATCGATTCGATCAGCGACCGGGTGTAGAACTGCTGGTCACGCAAGCGCTGTTGAACCTCGACCTGCTTGCGGGCGGTGTTGTCGGTGCCGATCAGCAAGTAGCCGATGATCGTGTTCGAGGCGTCGCGCAGCGCCGTCACCGACACCACCGCGGGCAGCCGGCTGCCATCCTTGCACAGGTAGGTCAGCTCGTAGATGTCTTCGATGCCGCGCGAGGCCTTGAACACCAGGGTCTCGAAGCCCGGCGCGATGGTGGTGCCAAACTCGGCACTCAAGGCCTGGGCCCGCAAAATGATCTCTTGCGGATCAGAAAACTCGGCCGGCGTGATGCGGTTCAACACGTCGGTGGCGGCGTAGCCCAGCATGCGCTCGGCGCCGATGTTGAACAGCTGGATCACGCCCTGGTCGTCGGTGGCGATGCTGGAGAAGTTGGCGCTGTTGAGGATCGCGGTCTGCAGTGCGCCTGTTTTCAGCAAATCTTGCTGGCAGTGCGCATCAGAGTAGCGACGCTGCGCGCTGGTTTGGCCAACTTTTAAATCAGCGGCTGCGGCCGGGGGCCTGGCGGGTTTCATCGGTGCGGGTTTGGGTCGGCGCAGCGTCTTGTGGGTCTTCTGTGCAGTGCGCACCGAAGGAGTAGGGTTCGTCAAAAGTTTCAATGCTGAACGGCAGCAGCTGGCAAGGTCTGTGCGCTGGCGAACCGACAACGGCCTGGCCGCCGACATTGATCGGATGGCGCGCGGCGCGCGGCAGAATCGGCGCCATCGCGCTGGCTTGCTGGTGTCTACAAGATCACCCCTTTGAACAGGCCATGGCCAAAAACTTCGAGTTGATGGAAGACAGCAACCGCAGCGGCAATTCCAGCTGGCTGGCCGTGTCCGACCCGGCGCGCCGGGTCTGGCTGCGCGGCGGCCTGGGCTGCGCACTGGCGGCGGCCTTCGGGCCGCTGGCGGCCACGCTGGCGGGCTGCGCCACCCGCCCGGCACCGAGCACCCGGCTGGGCTTTCAGCCGATCGCCGTGTCGGTGGCCGACACCGTCACCGTGCCCAGCGGCTACCTGGCCGAGTTCATCGCGCCCTGGGGTGAGCCGGTGGGCATCGCCGGCGCGCTGCCGGCGTTCCGCCCCGATGGCAGCAACAGCGCCGCCGACCAGGCGGTGCAATTCGGCATGCACCACGACGGCATCCAGTTCTACCCGCTGGCGACGGCCGATGGCAGCGGCGCAGGCGGCCCCCAGCGCGGCCTGCTGGTGATGAACCACGAGTACGTCGACGACGGCTTGCTGCACCCGGGCGGGCTGGCCGACTGGTCGGCCGAAAAGGTGCGCAAGTCGCAGGCCGCACACGGCGTGTCGGTGGCCGAGGTGGCGCTGCAGGGCGACCGCTGGCAACTGGTGCGGCCGTCGCGCTACGCCCGCCGGATTACCGCCAGCACGCCCATGGCCATCGGCGGCCCGGCCGCCGGCCACCCGCTGATGTGCACCGCCGCCGACCCTGCCGGGCGCAGCGTGCTGGGCACGATCAACAACTGCGCCAGCGGCAAAACCCCCTGGGGCACCTACCTGTCGGGCGAGGAAAACTGGGCCGGTTACTTCAACGGCCCCGACCAGCCCGACGCCGACCAGCAGCGCTGGGGCCTGCGCAAGGACCGCTGGTACCGCTGGAGCGGCCACGACGCCCGCTTCGACACCACGCAGCACCCCAATGAGTTCCACCGCTTCGGCTGGGTGGTCGAGATCGACCCGATGGACCCGACCAGCACCCCGGTCAAGCGCACCGCGCTGGGCCGCGCCGCGCACGAAGGGGCCTGGGTGGCCACCACCCGCGACCACCGGGCGGTGGTTTATTCAGGCGAGGACGCACGCTTCGAATACCTCTACAAGTTTGTCAGCCGCGACGCCATTGCGCCCGCCGGCAATGGCCTCAGCGCGGCCCAAGCCAACCGCGATCTGCTGGACCACGGCACGCTGTACGTCGCCCGCTTTGATGCCGACGGCAGCGGCCGCTGGCTGCCGCTGGTGCACGGCCAGGGCCCGCTGACTGCCGCCAACGGCTTTGCCGACCAAGGCGCGGTGGTGGTCAAGGCCCGCCAGGCCAGCGACCGGCTGGGCGCCACCCAGATGGACCGGCCCGAATGGCTGGCGATCGACCCCAAGACCCGCGAAGTCTTTTGCACCCTGACCAACAACAGTGCCCGCGGCAAGCCCGGCCAACCGGGGGTGGACGCTGCCAACCCGCGCGCCGACAACGTGATGGGTCAGATCATCCGCTGGGTCGATGGCGACGACCGCGACGGTGATTTCGACAGCACGACGATGCGCTGGAACCACTTGCTGCTGGCCGGCGACCCGGCCAATGCGCGGCCCGAGGCGCAAGGCAACATCCAGGGCGACGCCTTTGCCTGCCCCGACGGCCTCTGCTTCGATGGCCGCGGCGTGTTGTGGATCCAGACCGACATCGCCAGCGCGGCAATGGGCCAGGGCGAGCTGGCCCGGCTGGGCAACAACCAGATGCTGGCCTGCGACACCAGCACCGGCGAGGTGCGGCGCTTCCTCACCGGGCCGGTGGGCTGCGAGGTGACGGGCGCCACCTTCACGCCCGATGGCCGCACGCTGTTCATCAACATCCAGCACCCCGGTGAATCGCCCAGCGAACGCAGCGACCCGACCGCGCCGACCCGCTTCTCGACCTGGCCCGACGGCCCCGGCGCCGGCCGGCCGCGGTCGGCCACGGTCGTCATCCGCAGGCGCGACGGCGGGCTGATCGGCACCTGATCCGCTGTCTGCTGATCTGCTGATCGCCCTCTCCCCAGCCCTTGACCAGCCCCTGAGCGACGCCCCATGCGCATCATCGACCTCACCGAACGCCTGCGGGCACTGGGCGCCAAGCCGGTGCATGTGCAGCGCGTGCTGCGGCAATGGACCCACGCGCTGCCGCACGACCAGGGCCGGCGCAACCCGGAACACTGGCTGCCGCAGGCGGTGCGCGACGCGCTGCCGGCGCTAGCGGCCGAGTTGAGCGGCCTGGTCAGGCTGCAAAGCCAGCACCCGGGCGAAGACGGATCGGCCCGGCTGCTGCTGGCGCTGGCCGACGGCCAGGCGGTCGAGGCCGTGCTGCTGGCGCCCGGCCGCATCCCGGGGCTGTGTGTGTCGAGCCAGGTCGGCTGCGCGGTCGGCTGCCAGTTTTGCATGACCGGCCAGGGCGGCCTGTTGCGCCAGCTGGGCAGCGCCGAGATCGTCGCCCAAGTGGCGCTGGCGCGCGCGATGCGGCCGGTCAAGAAGGTGGTTTTCATGGGCATGGGCGAGCCGGCGCACAACCTCGACAACGTGATGGAGGTGATCGAGCTGCTGGGCACGGTGGGCCAGATCGGCCACAAGAACCTGGTGTTCTCGACCGTCGGCGACCCGCGCGCCTTCGACCGGCTGATGAACCCGAGCGCGGGCGTGGTGCGGCCGGCGTTGGCGCTGTCGCTGCACACCAGCGACGCCGCGCTGCGCGAGCGCCTGCTGCCCCGTGCGCCACGGCTGACGCCCGCCGAGCTGGTCGATCTGGCCGAAGCGTATGGCCGCGCCACCGGCTACCCGGTGCAGTACCAGTGGACCTTGCTCGCAGGCATCAACGACAGCGCCGGCGAGCTCGACGGCATCGTGCGCTTGCTGGCCGGCAAGTTCGGCGTGCTCAACCTGATTCCGTACAACACAGTGGACGGGCTGGACTTCCAGCGCCCGAGCTGGGAGCGCGCCGCCGAGATGGCCCGCCAGCTGCACCGCCGCGGTGTGCTGACCAAGCTGCGCCACTCAGCCGGGCAGGACGTGGAAGGCGGCTGCGGCCAATTGCGGGCGCGGGCGGCGGTGGCGGGCATGGCGGGCGATAGCGTGTCGGTGGCGCTGCCGCGCCCTGGCTGCCGCGCGGCGCCTGCGGTGGTCTGAGGCTTATTGGCGCCCGCCTTGGGCCCAACGCTCAGCGGCTGTCGTAAACCGCCTTTTCAAAGTCGTAGAAAAGGGGCAGCGACTTTTCGTCAGCGAAGGGGAAGAGCTGGCTGATGTAAACCCCGGCAAGGCCGTTGGTTTGATCAACCCAAAAGTAGGAATTAGCCAAGCCGGCCCACATCATGCCGCCGGCCGGCCGGCCGGTCGGCGCGGCCTCGTGGTTGATTTGAAAAGCCAGACTCCAGCTCTTTTGAATGCCGGGGAAAAACTCGGCGTCATTGGTCAAGGGAATAGCGGCTTTCAGCTTGTAAACCCGGCAATCGCCCATCTGGTTGATACCCAATGCGGCGGTGGCCTCCGGCGTCAGGATCCGCTCGCCGCCCAGCTGGCCGTAGTTCAACACCATCCGCAGAAACTTCAGATAGTCGCCGGCTGTGCTGTAGAGGCCGCCGCCGCCCATTTCAAACTCGGGCTCTTGCGGGATTTCAAACGGAAACAGCGCCAAGTTGCCATCGGCGCCGCGCAAGTGGGTCGTCGCCAGGCGCTGGCGCATCTCATCGGTGATCTGGAAGGCCGTGCTGTGCATGCCCAAGGGCTCAAGAATATTGGCCTTCAAGTACTGGCCCAAGGTCTTGCCGCTGGCCGCTTCAATCATCTTGCCGACCCAGTCGATGTTGATGCCGTACTCCCAGCCTTCACCGGGGTCAAACAACAAGGGCAGGGTCAGCGCCCGGTTTTTGCATTCAGTCACGCTGGGGATTTCCAGCGCGGCCTGAACCTTTTGCATATCGGTATTCCAGATCTCGTAGCTGAAGCCCGCCGAGTGGGTTAACAATTGCCGCAGCGTGATGTCGCGTTTGGGCGGCCGGGTGACCGGCAGACCTTGGGCATCAAAACCCGTCAGCACGCCGACTTTACCCAATTCGGGGCAAATGTTCTTGGCCGGCTCATCGAGTTTGAGCTGGCCGCGCTCGACACATTGCACCGCGGCAACCGAGGTAATGGCCTTGGTCATGGACGCAATCCAGCAAACTGTATCGGCGGTCATGGCAGCACCCGAGCTCAGGGCGCGTTCGCCAAAGGCAGCTTCGTACAAAACGCCTTCTCGATTTGCAAGCGCGGCCACCACCCCGGGTACCGCGCCACTTTTAACGCCTTGACTCAAGACGGTGTCGATACTTTCTTTCATGCCCATGATGGTCTCCTGAACTAATTTTTAATCTGCGCAGTCTCAAGTCTGAAGCGCAACACCAGCACAGCGAGTAAGGTACTCCGATGCCCAATCTCAGCTACCGCCAACTGCAGCCCGAAGAGCGCGT
>JAYVDE010000610.1:0-3258 GCA_043749575.1 Burkholderiaceae bacterium
TCGGCCAGGTGCTGGCGGTCGCGCACGGCCAGCAGCAGGCGCAATTCGGTGTTGTCGTCCTGCGGCTCGTTGTCCATCTCGATGTGGCTGATGTCGGCCTCGGCCGCGCTGACCGCCGAGGCGATCTGCGCCAGCGTGCCCTTGCCGTTCTTGACCAACAGCTTGACGCTGGTCTCGAAACTTCGGGATGGTTGCTCGGCCCATTCAACGGCGATCCAGCGTTCGGGGTCGCGGTCGGCCAGCCGTTTGCCGATGCTGCACTCGGCGGTGTGCACCAGCAAGCCCTCGCCGCGGCCCAGGTAGCCGCGGATGTCGTCGCCGGGGATCGGCCGGCAACAGAGGGCCAGTTGCACCGACGCGCCCTCGGTGCCGTCGATCACGATGCCGGGCAGCGGCGCGGCCACGTCCTCGGCGACACCGAAGCGGTTGAGCGTCAGCGTTACCGCGTCGGGCCGGTTGCCGCGCTCGACCATCAACAAGGCCAGCCGCTTGGCCACGATGGTGGCGATCTTGCGGCCCAGGCCGATGTCGACCATCAGGTCGGAGCGGCTGCGGTTGCCGCTCCAGCGGATCAGCAACTGCCACAGCGTCTGTGCGGCGCTGTCGTCCAACTCGGTCGACGGCATTAGCAGGCCTTCGGCGCGCAGCGCCTGGGCCAGCAGCTTCTCGCCCAGGCCGCGCGATTCCTCGTGCTCCATGGTCTTCAAGAAGTGGCGGATCTTCGAACGTGCCCGGCCGGTGCGCACAAAGTTCAGCCAGCCCGGGTTGGGCCGCGCGCCGGGCGCGGTGACGATCTCGACCACGTCGCCGCTTTTCAGCTCGGTGCGCAGCGCCACCGGTTCGCCGTTGACCTTGGCCGCCACGCAGTGGTCGCCCACGTCGGAGTGGATGGCGTAGGCGAAGTCGACCGCAGTGGCGCCGCGTGGCAGCGCCAGGATCTTGCTCATCGGCGTGAACACATAGACCGCCTCGGGCACCAGGTCGATCTTGACGTGCTCCAGAAACTCGGCCGCATCGCGCGTTTCGTCCTGGATGTCGAGTAGCGACTTCAGCCACATCGCGCCCAGCCGCTGCGCCTCGCCGGTGGCCGAGCCAGCGGTCTTGCCGCCTTTGCTGTCGCCCTTGTACAGCCAGTGCGCGGCGATGCCGGTCTCGGCCACCGCGTGCATCGGCTCGGTGCGGATCTGGAACTCCACCGCCGTGCCCAGCGGGCTGACCAGGGTGGTGTGCAGGCTCTGGTAGCCGTTGACCTTGGGGATCGCGATGTAATCTTTGAAACGCCCCGGCACCGGTTTGTACAGCTGGTGCAGGATGCCCAGCGCCAGGTAACAGTCCATCAACTGCGGCACCACGATGCGAAAGCCGAAGATGTCGTTGACCTGGGCAAAACCGTCGTGCTTCTCGCGCATCTTGCGGTAGATGCTGTAGACGGTTTTTTCGCGCCCGCTGACCTGCACCTTCATCTTGTGCGCCGCAAAACCCTTGTCGACCTCGGCGCGCACCCGCTCGACGATGTCGCGCCGGTAGCCGCGCGCGCGCTGCACCGCCTTGGCCAGCGCGGCGTGGCGCCACGGGTACAGGTGCTCGAAGCTCAGCTCCTGCAGCTCGCGGTAGATCATGTTCAGGCCCAGCCGGTGGGCGATGGGGGCGTAGATATCGAGTGTCTCGCGGGCGATGCGGCCGCGCTTGTTGGCCGGCATCGCCGACATCGTGCGCATGTTGTGCAGCCGGTCGGCCAGCTTGACCAGGATCACGCGGACATCGCGCGCCATCGCCAGCAGCATCTTGCGGAAGGACTCGGCCTGGCCTTCCTCGCGGGTGCTGAACTGCAGCTTGTCCAGCTTGGTCAGGCCGTCGACCAGTTCGGCGGTGGGCGCGCCGAACTTCTCGATCAACTCGACCTTGGTGATGCCGCAGTCTTCCATCGCGTCGTGCATCAGCGCGGCCATCACCGCCTGGGCATCGAGCCGCCAGTCGGCGACCAGGCCGGCCACCGCCAGCGGGTGGGTGATGTAGGGCTCGCCACTGGCGCGGAACTGGCCCAGGTGGGCGCCGTCGGCGAACTTGTAGGCCTCGCGGATCAGCCTGACCTCGGGCTTGCCGAGGTAGCCCAGCTTGTTTTCCAGCGCGGCAAAGCTGGCCACCTCGTTCTTGGCCGAGGCAGTGGCCGCGCTTGTGGCGACGGTCTGCCGCGACCGGGCCTGCAGCACGGCAGGCAACAGCAGTTCAGCAGCAAAAGAACGAATGCCCATGCTCGAATTTAGCCTGCTTTGGGGGCCGGCATGGCCCACGAGGTGCGAGGCCCGGAAATACGAAATACGAAATACGAAATACGAAGGACGAAAAACCAAAGGCGCCCGCAGGCGCCCTTGGCTGGAGCCGGTCGCCTGGCGGCGCCGCTCAGGCGGGATTCAAAGCGGCACGCGGCGCAGCATCTCGATGCCGATCTCGCCGGCGGCGATCTCGCGCAACGCGGTCACGCCGGGCTTGTTCTTGCTCTCGATCTTGGGCGCGTGGCCCTGGCTCAGCATGCGCGCGCGGTAGGTGGCGGCCAACACCAGCTGGAAGCGGTTGGGGATCTTGGTGAGGCAGTCTTCGACGGTGATGCGGGCCATGGGCTTGCCTTCGGTTCGGTAAAAACAGGGTGGAACTAGATCAGGTCGAGCGCCGCGAACACCTGCGACTTGTTGCGCAACTGAGCGGCGTAGCGCAAGCGCTGCGAGTGCACAACGGTTTTGAGGTCGAACAGTGCGGTCTCGAACAAACCATTGATTATAACGAAGTCGAAGTGCCGTGCCTGCGCCACCTCGGTGCGGGCGTTGTCCATGCGGCGGTCGATGATGTCGGGCGGGTCTTCGCCGCGGCGGGTCAGGCGCTGGCGCAACTCGTCCCAGCTGGGCGGCAGGATGAAGATCAACACGGCGTGCACAAAGAGTTGTTTGATCTGCAGCGCGCCCTGCCAGTCGATCTCGAGCACCACGTCGGCGCCGCGCGCCAGCCGGGCGTCGATCGCGGTGCGCGAGGTGCCGTAGAGGTTGCCGTGGACCGCGGCCCATTCGAAAAAATCACCCTGGTCGGCCATTTGCCCAAACTCGGGCTCGCTGATGAACCAGTATTCGCGGCCGTCCTGCTCCTGGCCGCGCGGCGCGCGTGTGGTGTGCGAGACCGCCACCGCGAGGCGCGAGTCGAGTTCGAGCAAGGCCTTGACCAAGCTGGACTTGCCGGCCCCGCTGGGCGCGGCCACGACGATCAGGTTGC